>CAIXSE010000159.1 GCA_903921965.1 uncultured Thermoleophilia bacterium
CCTGGAGAACCGCATCGACCTGATGCTGCGGCGCGTGCGCAAGCCGGCGGTGATCCTGTTCGAGTCGGTGCACACGGCGATCGGCGCCTGGCAGGGCACCCACGACGTGCAGGACCTCGTCGACCTGCTGGTGAGCGTCGCCGCGCACCCGCGCCTGCGCATGGTGGTCACGGCGACGCCGGAGGGCTGGGCGCAGCTGCGCGAGCGCAAGGCCGACTTCGCGGCGCAGTTCGCGGTGGTGGAGCCGGCGCCGCCCACCGACCGCGAGTCGCGCGTCATCGCGGCGCTCGAGCTCGCGCGACACCGGGTGGACGTGGCGACGTCGGACCGGGCCGTGGCCGAGGTGTTCACGCTGGCGGCCCGGCACTTCCCGCTGGAGCCGCCGCTCGGGCCGGCGCTGCGGCTGCTGCGCGGCGCGCTGGCCCGGCCGGGCGGCCAGGCCGGCCTGCCGGCGCTCCGCGCCGCCTGTGCCGCGCAGCTCGGCGTGCGGCGGTGCTGGGTCGGCCGCGACTTCGTGCCCGAGGCGGCCGCCGTGCTGGCCGAGCTGGAGCGCGTGGTGCTCGGCCAGCGGGATGCCTGCGCGGCCGTGGTCGACGACCTCATCGCGGCCAGTTACGGCCTGGGGTCGCCGGGCCGGCCGCGCTCCTACGTGTTCGCCGGCCCGCCCGGCATCGGCAAGACGAGTCTGGCCTGCGCGCTGCAGGAGCAGCTCGGCGGGCCCGGCACGCAGCCGCTGCGCTTCGACTGCAGCGAGCTCGTCTCGCCGGGCGACGCCCTGCGCCTGATCTCCACCGACGAGCCCGGCTCGCTCGTCGTCGGGCTGGTCGAGCGTCCCGGCGCGGTCGTGCTGTTCGACGAGGTCGACCGCGCCCACCCGTTCGTGCGCGGCCTGCTGTACCAGCTGCTCGAGGGCCGCGTGACCACGCGCGAGGGCGCGACGCTGTCGACCGCCAACGCCACCGTGATCATGACGACGAACGCCGGGGCGGAGGCGTGGCACGGCGACGCGGACGCCGATCAGGCGCGGGCCGCTACGCTGCGCGCCTGCGCCGAAGTGCTCGGCGACGCCATCGCCTCGCGCGTCACGCGCATGCTCGTCTTCCCGCCGCTGGCCGACGACGACGGGCGCCTCATCGTCGAGCTGGAGCTCGAGCGCTTCGGCGCGCGCCCGGACCTGCGCGAGCGCGGCGTCAGCGTCAGCGCCACGCCGCGCCTGGTGCGCGGGCTCACGCGCAGCTGCCTGAGCAGCCGCAGCGGCGCGCGTGGCGTGCAGAAGGCCGTGTACGTCGCCGTCGCCGTACCGGTGGCACGGCTCATCAACGAGCAGGACGTGCGCCGCAGCACCCTTCTCGTGGATGCGCTCACCGACGCGCCCGAGCTCGAGGGGGTGCGCATCGAGATCCAGCGCTGGAACTGACTGCCACTCCGACGTCACCTCCGGTCTTCCTCGGAATTAGTATTCTCACGACCGTAGTCATGCGGTAGGCTAGGCGCAGCCCTGTCCGCCGAGATGCGCGGGCCACCGTGAACAGGCGCGCCGTCCCGGGGGATGCCTCGTGACTTCAAGGAGCGTCGCCATGAAGTTCGGTCCCGGTCGGCTCGTCCTGATTCCCGCGGTCTTGCTGCTGACCCTGCTCACATCGCCCCTGGCTTCGTCGCCTGCACTTGCTCAGCCGCGCGGTGAGGCGGCGCGGTCCCTCGCCGCGCTCGCGGTCCAGCAGGCCGCGCTCAGACCGACGGACGGAAGGACGTTCGACCGCTTCGGCTTCTCCGTCGCCGTGAGCCGCGACACGGCCGTCGTCGGAGCGCCGCGGTTGCGGCTCGGGCTCTCGCCGGCCCAGGGTGTCGTCTACGTGTTCACTCGCTCGGCCGGCTCGTGGAGCCTGCAGCAGGAGCTCACCGACGGTGAGGCGCGCGCGGGGAACCAGTTCGGGAGCGCCGTGGCGGTCGACGGCGACACCCTCGTGGTGGGTGCCCCCGACATGATCCTCCACGCCGATGAGTACGGGACCGACATGAGGCAGGGGGCGGCGTACGTGTTCGCGCGGAGCGGGAGCGTGTGGAAGATGCAGGCGCGGCTGGTCGCGAGCGACGGCGCCGCGGAGGACAGGTTCGGGTGCGCGGTCGCCCTCTCGGGCAGCACGGCGGTCGTCGGCGCGACGCAGGACTGGAGGGCGGCGCCGAACAACCGCGGCGTCGTCTACGTGTTCACGCGCAGCGGCACCGCCTGGTCGCAGTCGCAGAAGCTCACCGCCCTGGGCGGCGCGGCGGACGACTGCTTCGGCTGTGCCGTCTCCCTGAGCGGGACGACTCTGGCCGTCGGCGCCTGGGGGAAGTCCGGCGGGGAGACCCCCAGGCTGAGCGCCTACGGGCGTGGCGCGGTCTACGTGTTCACGCGGCCCGCCTCCGCCTGGGTCCAGCAGCAGGAACTGGCTCCCGCCGGCGGCGTCGGCCTGGAGGCCTTCGGGTCGTCCGTGGCCGTGTCGGCCGACACCCTCGTCGCCGGGGCGCCGGGGAACGGGCTTCTTCCCGGCTACACGAACGGCGCGGCGTACGTGTTCACGCGCAGCGGCGCCACGTGGACGCAGCAGGCCAGGCTCACGGACCCGGGCGGGAGCGGCAGCGAGAGGTTCGGGTCGTCGGTGGCCGTTGCCGGCGACGTCGCAGTCGTCGGCGCGACGTACGCGAACCTGGCCGCCGACCGGGGCGGCCGCGCCTTCATCTTCAGCCGTAGCGCCTCCGCCTGGAGCCTGAGCCAGCCGCTCTCCACCGCCGCCGGCTGGGACTTCGGTCAAGCCGTGGCGCTCGACGGGACGACGCTGCTGGTGGGCGCGCCGGGCGTGACCGGCGCCGCGGCCGGCTCGGCGTACGTGTACGTGCTGCGGTGATCCCGGGCCGTGGGGGGTGGGTGCCGGCAGAGGCGTCCGCCCCCCCGTGCGCTCCGTACCGGCGGCGGCGTCCCGCCGGATGGCTCGCCGGGTCCCGCTACAGCCGCGCCTTGAACGCCTTGACCTCCGGCGCGAACCAGTCGCCGGCGGCGTTCTTGATGCCCGTGTAGTCCTTGAAGTACGGCGAGTCGTTGGCCGTCGCGTGGCCCACGACGTTGGCCGTCTTGATGCCGAAGCGGCCCTGCAGGTAGCGGACCAGGGCGAGGGCCGCGGCCATCTGCTTCGGCCGCTTGAGGATCTGGCGGTCGAGGTAGTGCCCGTCCTTGCCGGGGACGTCCTCCTGCACGATCTCGATGCCGACGGCCGTCCAGTTCATGCCGATGGCGTGGCGGCCGCGCGTGCCGAGCGGCAGACACTGGTAGATGGTGCCGTCCTTGTCGACGATGAAGTGGGCCGAGACGCCCGGCTTCTCGGGGTGGCCGGGGATGGACGTGTACGCCGTGTTGTTGGCGAACGTGTTCCACGCCGACTGCCAGTCGGCGCCCGAGGTGTGGTGCAGCACGATGACCCTGGGCTTCGTGAGCTTCCAGGTGTCCTGGTGGTAGTGGCGCCTGTTGTACGCGGCGGTCTGGGCCTTGCGCGTGGCGCCGAACGGGATGAGCTTCACGGTGGTGTCGGGGCGCGGGGCGGATTCGGTCGCCGCCGCGCGCGGGCCGGCGGCCTGCCGTGCCGTGGCCGCGCCGGCGAGCACGAGCCCGAGTGACGCGAGCACCACGAGCACGGCCACGACCGGCAGCGCGCGTGCGACGGGGTGGGTCGGGGGTGTGGGGCGGAGCGCGGGTCGGCTTCCTGAGCGCATGCATGGAGTGTACGACGCAGGGGGCGCGGATGCCTCCCTCGGGAGGCGCGTGGCGGAGGTCCGCCGGCGCCGCCCGCTCACGCCACACGGCAGCGGCGGCGTCCCGCTTCTTGTATGCTGCCACCGAGGACACTCCGGCCCCGACGGGCGGGGCAGGGGCGACGCGAGGAGCACCTGTGGCAGACCCTATCGCCAAGGTCGTCGACAGCAGCATCGTCACCGCCGAGGTGCGGGTCGCGCTCGAGCATCTGCGTGAGCTGGCCGGCGAAGTGGCGGGGATGCTGTTCGACCCCGACGCCGACGACACCGCCCTCGACCACGCCGGCAGCCTGCTGCTGGACATCGGCCCGAGCGCCGTCGAACCCCTGGTCAAGCGTCTCCGCACCGATCCGCGTCGTGGACGCGACGTGGCCGGCGCGGTCCTCTGCGAGATGGGCGAGCCGGCGATCGAGGCCCTGGCGACCTGCCTCACCCACGAAGAGGCCGACGTGCGCGCCACGGCTGCCTTCCTCTTCACCGCGCTGCGCGACCCTATCGGCCGCGCGGAACCGGCGCTCATCGAGCTGCTCGACGACCCCGACGAGCTGGTCCGTCAGTCGGCCGCCTACGCGCTCGGCTCGCAGGGATCGCACAAGGCGGTGCCGCGACTGATAGCCCTGGCCACGCGCCCGGTGCAGATGCCGCCGCGCGAGGCCGACGAAGACGCGTGGGCCGACGCCTACCCCTACGACACGTGCGCGGCCGTGGATGCCCTCGGGCAGCTCGGCGACCTGCGCGCCGTGCGGCCGCTGCTGTTCCTCATCGAGTCGCAGGGCGCCGAGGGCCCGATCTACGAAGAGGCCGTGCGGGCCCTGGGGCTCATCGGCGATCCACGCGGCGCCCAGGCCGTGCGTCAGGCGTTCGAGACCACCCGCTCCGAGGCCACGTTCGCCGACGTGCTCGCCGCGATGTTCGGCGTGGGCGCGGTCGACGACCTCACCGACCTCGCCGAGAGCGACGACCCCGGCACCCGCCGCGGCGTCTGCGAGGAGCTCATCCGCCTGGGGTCTCCCCGGGCTGCGGCCACGGTCGCGGCGCTTCTCGTCGACCCCGACGAGGACGTGCGCATGACCGCCCGCGAGGTGCTCGGCAGGCTGGCCGACGACGTCGTGGTCGAGGAGATCGTGAGCGGCCTCGAGGACCCCGACGCCGACGTCCGCGCGATGGCGATCGAGCTGCTGCCCGTGCTGCTCGCCTGGAGCGATTGACGGTCAGCCCAGGTTCCTGATCGCGACCGGCTCGAGCTCCCCCGCCGGCGTGAACCCGAACACGCGCCCGTAGAAGTACAGCTCGGCCTCGAGGCTGCGGGCGATGCTCTCCGCCCTGCGGAACCCGTGCTGCTCCCCTTCGAAGGGGACGTACGCGTAGGGCAGACCCTTCCGCTCCAGCGCCTCGGCGATGATCTCCGACTGCACCGGCGGCACGATCGCGTCCTCGAGGCCCTGGAACAGGATGACGGGGCAGGAGATGCCGTCGACATGGTGGATGGGCGAGCGCTCGCGGTAGGTCGCGGCCTCGTGCGGGAACGGTCCGACGAGGCCGTCGAGGTAGCGAGACTCGAACTTGTGGGTCCCGCCGCCGGCGAACGCCTCCAGGTCGGCCAGGCCGAAGTACGAGGCGCCGGCGGCGAAGACGCTGTGGCGCGTGAGCGCGTTCAGCGTCGTGTAGCCTCCGGCGCTGCCCCCGCGCACGGCCAGGCGTGCGGGGTCGACGTCGCCGCGCTCCGCCAGGTACCGCGCGGCGTTGATGCAGTCCACGGTGTCGACGACGCCCCAGTTGCCGAGCAGGCGGCGCCGGTAGGCACGCCCGTAGCCCGTCGACCCGCCGTAGTCCACGTCGACGACGGCGAACCCGCGTGACGTCCAGAACTGGGTGGCGAGCGAGAGGGCGGACGTGGCCGCGGAGGTGGGGCCGCCGTGGCTGACGACGATCAGCGGCGGCCTCTCGCAGGCCGGCCCCTGGAAGTCCCGGCTGGCCGGCGGGTAGTACAGGGCGTGGGCGGTCAGGGGACCGGCGGCCAGCTCCTCGGCGAGCGGTCCGCGCACCGAAGCCGGCTCGTAGCCGGTGGGGAACGCGACCGGCTCCGGGATCGAGAGGTAGCCGGGGTCGACCTCGAGCGTGCGGCTGCTCCTGACCTCGGTGACGGAGCCGCCCGCGGGGTCGAGCAGCACGACGGCCATGCTCGTGGTGGGGCTCCCGGCGACGGCGGCGATCCGCGTGCCGAGCGCCGCGATGGACGCGAACGTGGTCAGCGGGAGCGCGACGAGGCAGCCGGGGTCGCCGGCGGCCGGTGACGTCGCGCTCGGCGGCCGTCCGGTCCCCGCCTCCGGTCCGAGGACGCACAGGTGCTCGGCGCCGTCCTGGCCGTAGAAGGCGGCGACGGAGCCGCCGGGGAGGAAGGCGTAGTCCTGCAGGCCGAAGACCCAGGAGGGGCCGGCGAACTCGGCGGCGGCGGGCGCGAGCGCCTCGGCCGCCGTCAGGTCCGGCGTGGCCCGGTAGAGGTTCCACCAGCCGGTGCGGTCGCTGACGAAGTGCAGCCGGCCGTCCGGGCTCCAGGCCGGCTGGACCACGCTCTCGTCGGGGCCGCCGGCGACGAGCCGCTCCGCGGCGAGCTGCCCGCCGGCCGGGTCGCTGCCCGTGACGTCCGCCACCCACAGCTCGGTGCCGTCCCACGGCATGCCGGGGTGGTCCCACGAGAGCCAGGCCAGGCGCCGTCCGTCCGGACTCAGCCGCGGCGCCGCGTAGAAATCGTGCCCGCCGGCGATGATGAGCGGCTCCGCCGAGCCGTCGGCCGGCAGCGTGACGAGCTCGTTGACGACGCCGTCCGCCTCGTGCCGCTCGCGCACGCAGACGAGCGTGCGCCCGTCCGGGCTCACGGTCGCGTCGGCGTAACGCAGGCTGCGGGCGGCCGTCGGCTCGGGCGTGATCGCGCGCGGGGCGGCGCCGGCGGCTCCCGCGCCGCCCCCCCCGTCCAGGTCCAGCCGGTACAGCCGCTGGTCCTGGAACTCGCTGTAGATCGCGGTGACGCCGCCGCCCGGGCGCTCGAAGACCACGTAGGCGCCGCCGCCGTACTCGTGCACGAGGGTGCGCACGTTCGCGCCCGGCGGCGTGACGTCGGCGATGCCGCCGCCGGCGCGCCGCCGCACGAGGGCGCTGCGCCCGCCCTGAGCGGGCCGCAACTCCAGCCAGAACAGCTCGTCCCCGGCGGCCCGGACCGCCCCCAGGCCCACGGCGGACCCGGCGACGAGCTCCGCGGTCAGCGGTGATGTCCAGGACCCGTAGGGGGCGACGGTACGGCGTGCTGTCGCCCCGCCGGAAGGTGTGTCGGTCATGGCTGCTCTCCTGCTCGTCGCGCCTGCGGCGCGGTGTCCGGCAGGAGGTATACCCCGGCGGGAAACGGGGCGGGCGCCGCAGCCGCGGCGCCCGCCCCTATCCAACTCGTCCGGTGTCGGGCAGGCCTACTTCTTGACTACCTTCACCTTGAGCGTGGTCGTCCGCATCGCCGACGACAGGAGCGGGTTGGCGCTGTCGTTCACGAGGTCGGTGTCGGAGCACGTCATGCGCACCTTGTACGTGCCCGGCTGCGCGAACACGTGCGTCACCTTGGCGACGCCGGGCATGGCCGTGACGGTGCCCTCGCTCGAGCCGTCGCCGAACCACCAGGAGAACGAGTTCGGCGAGGCGTCGCCCCAGTCGAGCAGCTTGGAGGCGTCGAAGCGCGCCTTCTTGCCGGCGACGAGGTTCTTCGCCGTGAAGCCGGCGTCGTACGGCGTCGCGAACAGGCGCAGCTTGGCCTCCTCACCCGCGATGAGGTCGCGGTCCACGTTCACGCGCGCCCAGCCGAACCAGTGGCTGTAATCCGGATTGATGTGGTACGCGCCCTTGAACGTGCTCACATGGTCGTACTTGTACGTGTTGAAGAAGAGCTGCTCGATGGTCGAGGTGCCGCCGTACAGCTGCTGCCCGCCGAGCACGAGGCTCTGCCCGAAGATCGGGTTCGCCGCCCTGTCCACTGGCATCGGATCGAGGAGGCCGTCGTACCACAGGCCACGGATGCGCATCACGGGGTCCCACAGCAGCGTGTCGACGTCGGCCTTGATCTGGTCGGCGTCTTCGAGGTTCTTCTGCACGAAGCCCGGCGCGTGGCACTGCTGGCAGATCGTCGTCATCTGGGCGCGCTTCGCCGTGAACTCCTCCTGGGTGATCGTCCGCATCGGCACCGGTTGCGGCACGCCGGTGAGGCGCGCGCCCTGGGCGACCGTACCGATGGTGATGTTCGTCGAGACGTCGTGCACCAGCGGCTTGCCGGTGCCGTTCACCTGCGTCGGCATGTGGCACGTCACGCAGGTGGGCGCGCGGTCGGGGTTGCCGTTCACGCGGTCCTTCTCGGTGTTGTAGACGACGCCGTGCTTGCTCTTCTCCCACATGTCGATCTGCTCGTGGTCGGGCCCCATGTGGCAGGTGCCACAGGCCTCGGGCTCGAGCGCCTCTTCCTTCGAGAACGTGTGGCGCGTGTGGCAGGAGTCGCACTTGCCGACGCTGCCGTCGTCGTAGACGTAGCCGATGTTGTGGCAGCGTTCGCACATGGCATAGCGCTCCACCTCGGGCATGACCTTGTAGCGCGCCGAGGCGAGCATCCGCGTCCAGCCGATGGCGTGCTTGTTGGTGTAGGCGCCGGCGGCGTCCTTGTGGGCGAACTCGCCGTACTCGCTCGCGTGGCAGGTCGCGCACTTGCTCGCCGGCACCTTGCCGCCGGAGGCGACGATGACGCTGTGGTCGTCGCCGTGGCAGCTGACGCACGTGACGTCGTGCTTCGACATCGCCCCGTCCTTGTACTGCGTGACGATGCCGGGTGTGAGCGACGTGTGGCAGGTGATGCACTCCGCGGGCGTGTACGTGGCGGCCACGGCTGCCCCCGCGAGCAGCAGTGTCAGCACCACCGCCGCGAGCAGGCACAGGACCAGTCTTCGAACCATGAGCTCCCCCTTCTCCCCTCTTGTGCGGATCCGCACAAGCACTTTCGCCTCAAGGGCATACTCCGTGCCTTGACAAAAGACAAGTACGGGCGCCGTTTGGCGTGCTTGCGGGGTGTGAAAGCGCGGCGGTCCGGCCGCCGCACCGCCTAACGGCCGGCGTGCTCCAGGCGGAAGACGTGGTGCCGGCCGGCGCCCCGGGTGCAGTCGAAGGGGAGCGTGGACCGTGACAGGTCGGTGACGGAGAGGCCGGAGAGGTCGTCGCGATGCAGGCGGAAGCCGCGGCGGTTGGTGGCGAAGAGCAGGATGCCGCCGGGTGCGAGGAGTCGGCGTGCCGTCATGCGCAGCAGGTCGGCGTGGTCGCGCTGCACGTCGAAGGTGGCGCGACCCATACGCTTGGAGTTCGAGAACGTCGGCGGGTCCAGCCAGACGAGGTCGTACCGGCCCTCGGCCGTGGCGAGCCAGCGGAGGCAGTCGGCCTGGACGAGCGTGTGGGGCGACGCGGCCGCCGCCTTCGCCGTGTCGCGGTGGCCGCCGTGCGCTCCGCCGGTCCTGCGGTCGCTCGCCTCCCGGCGGCCGCCGGAGCCGCCGCCGCGCTCGGGGTTCTCGGCCGGCGCAGCGGTGAAGCCGTTTGCCTTCAGGTTCCGCTGCGCCCACTCCAGGTAGGTGGGCGAGAGGTCGACGGTCGTCGAAGAGGGCGAGCCGCCGGCGAGCGCGTTGACCGTCATCGTGCCGGTGTACGCGAACAGGTTGAGGAAGCGGCGCCCGCCGGCCAGCGAGCGCACGAGGCGGCGTGTCAGGCGCTGGTCGATGAAGAAGCCCGTGTCCAGGTAGTCGTGCAGGTTCACGAGGTAGGCGAGGTCGTCCTCGGTCACGGTGAGGACCTCGCCGGTGCGCGCGTGGCGCTCGTACTGCGCGCTGCCGCGCTGCCGGCGGCGCTGCTTCATGACGACGCGCTCGGGCGGCAGGCCGAGCTCGGCGCCCACGACGGCGACGGCGTCCTCGAGGCGCCGCGCCGCCCTGGACGGGTCGATCTCACCGGGGGCGGCGTACTCCTGGACGTGCGCCCAGTCGCCGTACACGTCCACGACGAGGTTGAACTCCGGCAGGTCGGCGTCGTACAGCCGGTAGCAGGTGATGCCCTCGCGCCGCAGCTGGCGGCCCAGCCGCCGCAGGTTCTTGTGCACGCGGTTGGCGAACTGCTCGGCGCCGCCGCCGAGCAGGCCGGCTCCCCGGCCGCTGCGCGCGGCCTCGCGCGGGGTGCGCTCGGCAGGGTGCGGCGAGGCGGCAGCGGGCGCGCCGGCGTCGTGCGGCGCGCCGTCCGGCGCCGGGCCGGAAGCCGCGCCGCCGCCCAGGTCCGCGTAGATCAGCGTGCACTCGAGCGGCCCGTTGCGGAGCTTCGTCTCGCGCTTGACGTCGAGGCCGGCGGCCCGGGCCTGCGGGGGGCCGCCGGTGAGCAGCGCCGCGCG
>CAIXSE010000160.1 GCA_903921965.1 uncultured Thermoleophilia bacterium
CTCCGGGTCGCCGGGCCGCACGACCCGGGGTACCATGGGTGCTCACCAGGCGACGGGCGAGCTGGGGGAGTCGTGGCCGGCACAACTGAGCGCAGAGCGCGCACCAGAGGCGCACGGGCGGCCGTCCTGGCCTTCGCGGCCGCCACCCTGTTCCTGCTCGTCGCAGCCTCGTCGGCGCACGCCGCCGTCTGGGTCGTCCCCGCCACGGGCCGCGCCTTCCCGAGTACGCCACCCGGCACGGTCACCGCCGTCTCGATGGACGCGGCCCGCAACGAGTACGAGGGCGTGCAGGTCGCCGTCAGCGACCTCTTCCCGCGCCAGGCGACCTTCACCTGGGCCGAGGGCGGCGACCCGCTGATCACCCAGAACACGCTGCTGCACCAGGTCTACAACGTGGACATCACGCAGCCGACCGACGGCCTGTCGGCCGGCCCCGGCTATTACCCGGACCCGCTGGTGCCGAAGTCGTTCGCCACACCGGTCGACGTGCCCGGCTGGACCGCGTCGTTCTACCTGCTCACGCACGTGCCCGCCGACGCCGCCCCCGGCGACCACTTCGCCACCCTGCTCGTGCAGAACGGCAACGAGTACGTGGAGGTACCCTTCGCGCTGCACGTGTGGCCCTTCGGCTGGTCGAAGCTGAGCACGCGGACCGGCTTCTACTTCAACGCCAACCACATCGGCAGGAGCCTGGCCGGGTCCTCGCTGGACTGGAACAACGCCGCCGCGCGTCAGCAGGTCCTGCTCAACGCGTACACGATGCTGGCGCAGCACGGCATCAGCTCGCTGGCGCCGCTGGAGCAGCCGCAGACGGCGGCCGACGGGAGCTTCGACGCGGCCGCCCTGCGGTCCGCCCTGGCGCCGTATCTCGACAACGCCGCCCTCGGCATGAGCGCCACGCGTCTCCCGTGGATGCGCACGAGCCCGTGGACGCTCGACGCGCACTACGGTCCGTCGAGCCCGCAGCTCATGACGTACCTCACCGAGCTGTGCGCCGTGTACAAGTCCGCCGGCTGGCAGGACAAGGCCTACGGCTACATCATGGACGAGACCACCACCCGGGCGAGCGAGAAGCAGGCGGAGCTGTACGCCCGCGCCCTGCACGCGGCCTCGGCGAAGTCAGGGTTCCGCATGGACTTCCTGCTCACCGACGACCCGCGTCCCGGCGACCTCGGCGGGGTCAAGCAGGCCAACACGTTCCTGTTCGACGACGTGGACATCTGGGGCGTGCGCTACTTCTACTTCTTCGGGCGCGTGCCGGCCCTGCGGCAGCAGCAGGCCGCGGGCAAGCAGGTCTGGTGGTACCCCTACTACAACGGGCGTGTCGCGAAGCTGCCCAACTTCGTCATCGAGAAGCCCAACACCGACCAGCGCGTGTGGGGCTGGCTCATGGAGCAGTGGGACGTGGACGGGCTCATCAACTGGGCCGTCAACCGCTGGGTCAACGCCGCCACCGGGTCCGGCTACCGCGACCCGTACCAGGACCCGCTCACGTGGAGCACCGCCAACCGCCAGGCGAACGGCGACAGCTCGCTGATCTACCCGGGCTACTACCCGGCGTACGGGCTCACCGACCCCTACGCGCCGCCGGTGTCGTCGCTGCGCCTGGAGGCGCTCCGTGACGGGCTCGAGGACCGCGAGTACCTACGCGCCGCGAAGAAGATCCCGGGCGGGGCGCAGGTCGTGGCCCGGGCCCTGGGCGAGATCACGCAGTACCCGTACGCGGTGGAGCAGGGTAACGTGTTCCGCTTCCCGGCCTACAGCGACGACCCGCAGGCCTACGACCAGGCGCGCACCGAGGTCGCCCGCGTTATCGAGGCGGCACAGGGCGGCGGGCTGGTCGCGGGCGGGCGGGGCGCCGGCGCGGGGGCCCGCCGCTGATGCGGCCGGCGTGCGGCGGGCGTCTGTACAGGGGCGCGGGCGTGGCGGCCGCCGTGCTGGCCGCCGCCGTCACGGTCCTGGCCGTCGCACTGGCGGCGGGTGCCCCGTTGGCCGGCGCGGCCACGCCGGCCGCTCCCGCGCTGGTCGCGGTCCAGCAGGTGCAGCTGCCCGACTGGCAGCCCGCCGCGTACGCGCGCCTCGGCTCGGCCGTGGCGCTGGACGGCGACACCCTGCTCGTCGCCGCCCGCGACGAGAGCGTCGGCGGCCAGCCGTACGCCGGCAGCGTGTACGTGTTCGTGCGCTCGGCCGGCGCCTGGACGCAGCAGGGCGTGCTCACGGCGCCGTCGCCGGTCGCCGGCGACGGCTTCGGGGCGTCGGTCGCGCTCGACGGCGACACCGCCCTGGTGGGCGCCGACAACCGCGCCGCGGCGGGGCGCAGCCACTCCGGCGCGGCCTACGTGTTCAC
>CAIXSE010000161.1 GCA_903921965.1 uncultured Thermoleophilia bacterium
CGCCGGCGGCGGAGCTGCACGCGGGCGCCTCGCCGCCGCGGCCGTTCTTCGGAGGCGCGGCGTCCGCGCCGGTGTTCGCCGGGGCGCCCTCGGCGGGCGCGGCTCCGGCGGCCGCGCCGCTGTTCCCCGATGGTCCGCCGGCGGACTCTGCGCCGGCTCCCGCGGCCGGCCCCTCGCCGGCGGGACCGTCCGCCGAGGAGACGGTATCTGTCGCGGCGGCCGAACACAGGGCGGCGGCCGCGGCGGCGGTCGAAGCCGTCCTCCCCGAGTTCTACGACCGCGCCCAGGAGCTGTTTGCGCGCAGCGGCGTCCCCGGCGCGGCGCTCGCCGTCGTCGCCGGCGACCGCGCCGTGTACGTGGACTGCTTCGGCGTGCGCGAGGCCGGGCGTCCCGGGCGCGTCGGCGAGCGCACGGTGTTCCAGCTCGCCTCCGTCTCGAAGGGCTTCACGGCGACGATGCTCGCGGCGCTCGTCACCAGGCACGAGCTGGCGTGGGACGACCCCGTGCGCGCGTACTGGCCCGGCTTCGCCCTCCGGGACCCCTGGGTGAGCGACCACGCGACCTTCCGCGACCTCATGGCCATGCGCAGCGGCCTGCCGGAGTACGCCGGAGACGAACTGCGGGCGTTCGGGTACGGCCGTGCCGAGATCGTTCACCGCCTGCGTCACCTGCGGCCCGTCGCGGGGTTCCGCGCCGCGTACGCGTACCAGAACTCACTGCCGACGGCGGCGGCGATGGCCGCGTCGAGGGCGACGGGACGTACATGGACGGGCCTGGTGCAGCGCCTGGTCCTCGACCCTCTGCGCATGGAGTCCACGGTCCTCACCTACCGCGCCTACCTCGACGCCCCGGACCATTCGGCGTCGCACGTGCTCGTGGACGGCGTGATGCGGCCGCAGACGCCCGAGGACGACGACGTGTTCGCCCCGGCCGGGGCGGTCAGCTCCACGATCGCCGACCTGGTGCCGTACCTGCGCCTGCAGCTCGACGGCGGCGCCCTGGACGGGCGGCTGGTCGCCTCCGAGGAGGCGCTCGCCGCCACCCACGCCCCGGTCACCGTGACCGGCGAGGACGACGGCGGGACCCTCGCCTACGGCATGGGCTGGAAGACGCGCACGTATCAGGGACGCCGGGTCGTGGAGCACGGCGGTGACTACACCAGGGGCGTGAGCACGCTCGTCAGCTTCGTGCCGGACGACGGGGTGGGCATCGCGGTGCTCACCAACGCCTTCCCCGCGGGGCACGCACTGGCGGCGGCCCTGAAGCTGACGCTGTACGACCTCTACATGACGGGTTCGGTGCAGGAGGACTGGCTGGCCGTCGAGCAGGACGAGCTGACGGCGGCCCTGGGCCCGAAGGACGGCTCGTCGGCCCAGCCCCCGGAGGAGCGCCCGCGCGACGCACGGCCGCCGCGCCCGCGGGCCGTGTACGGCGGCGTGTACGTCAACGATTACTACGGGCGCGTGCGCGTGAGCCCGGGGCCGGGCGCGAGCCTGCGCGTCAGGCTCGGCCGCGGCGACGTCCTGCGCTACGTGCCCTGGGACGGCGACACCTGGCGCCAGCCCGGATCCGGCACGGAGGCCGTGTTCACCGTGCGCGGAGGCACGGCCGTCTCCGTCAGGCTCGGGCTGCTCGATCTGGACGGCCGGGACGGCCGCTTCACGCGGCGGTAGGCGCGCTCAGGAGTCCGCGGCCGGGCCGCCGCCGGCTTGACCGGCCGCTGAGCCGCCGCCGGCAGCCGCGCCGGAGCCGCCGCCGCCCTGCTTCGCGCGGCCCTTGCCGGGCGGCGGCGATTTCGCGCGCTGCCCCTTCGGCGGCGCCTTCGACGCGGCCGCGCCGGAGCCCGCGGGCTTCGCGCTGCCGCCCGTGCCGCCGCCCTTCGAG
>CAIXSE010000162.1 GCA_903921965.1 uncultured Thermoleophilia bacterium
ACCATCGAGGCCAACTGCGCCGACCCCGTGTTCCTCGTCCGCGGCGCCCAGGCGCGCCTGGACGTGCTTCGGGACGGCGTCGAGTTCACGCTCGCGCACGGGATCGACTCATATGTCGTCACGTTCCGGGGGGCGATCGTCTGTGGCCTTGCGAGCGCGGGCGAGTGGGACCGGGCGCTCGACGAGATCGAGCAGCTGGTCGGCGAGCACGAGGCGCACGACGAGCTCTGGGACCTGCACACGATGCGGTCCATCCAGGCGCAGCTCTGGTCCTGGAGAGGGGAGGGCGAACGCGCCCTGCCGCTTCTGCCGTGGATCCTGGACACCGGACGCGAGAGCGAGGTCGGCTGGTCGCGGAACCTCGCCCTGTACACGGCCGCGACCGTGCACCTGGGTCTGGGGCGGATCGACGAGGGAGTCGCGCTGCTCGCCGAGAGCTTCGCCCGCCCCGGAGCCGTCGTCTCGGCGCCCGACGACCTGTCGCAGGCGGTGCGTCTGGCTCTGGGCGCGGGCGCCACGACCCTCGCACGGCAGCTGGTCGCCGAGGCGCGCGCCTGCGCGCCGGCGAGGCCGCTGCCGCTGCAGGAGCACTCGGCCGCGACGCTCGACGCGTTGTCGGCGGAGGCCGACGACGACCTCAAGACCGCGGCGGCCGGCTTCGCCGACGCCGCCCGGCGCTGGCACGGGTTCGGCGTGCCCTACGAAGAGGGGCACGCCCTGCTCGGGCAGGGGCGCTGCCTGGTGGGGCTCGGGCGCGCGCCGGAGGCTCTCGCGCCGCTCGTCGCGGCCCGCGGGATCTTCGCGCGGCTCGGCGCCGCGCCGGCGCTGGCCGAAGCCGAGGAACTGCTACGGGCGCTGGGAGGCAGCGTGCTTTCGGAGTGACGCGACGCGCGTGCGTCTCCTCGTCCCCCGGCGCGGGGCGGGCGGCCGCAGGGCCACCCGCCCCTTTCTCGTGCGCAGGGGTTTCGAGGCAGGACCGGTGCTGCCGGTCCGGCTGCGAGCGGACGCCCGAAGCCGGGTCAGAGTCCCCGGATCCCCTTCTCGGCGAGGTACACGGCGAGCACGAAGCACACCACGGCGACGATCGTGGAGCCGTGCTTCTGCAGCACGCGGCGGATGGGCCCGAGCACCTTCTCGGCCGACGCCGGCGCCGCGTACAGGAGCGCGACCGGCAGGATCATCGGGGCCAGCATGATGGCCAGGAACACGGCCAGCGCGATCCAGGCGTCGAGGGAGGCCACCGGCGCGACGAGCATCTCCTTCAGCGCGTCGATGTAGGGGATGACGGACGAGAAGTCGGTGACCGCCAGGGCGGCCCCGGCGGCGAGCCCCTCGACCGCCCCGATGGGGTGCTTCCTCTTCTTGCGCTCCTCGGCGGGCCTCTTCCTCCTGCGGAGGGCGCGCACGCCGAGGAAGGCGATGAGCGCCGCGGCCACCAGGTCGACGATCGCGGAACCCAGGCTCGGCTTGAGCCCGAGCTGGAGGCCGAACGCGAGGACCACGCAGCCGAAGGCGATGAAGACCGCGCAGAAGCCCACGCACAGGGCCAGTCCGGCGCGCTTCGCGGTGGCGAGCAGGGCCATCAGCACGAGGATGCCGGTCGGGTTGATCGCGGCGGCGAGCGCGAGAGGTATGACTTTGCTCAGGAGTTGGGGCACCGGCCTGTTTTCGCTTCGAGGGCCCGGCAGTCCTGCATCCGGCGGCAGGTACAGGTCGGGTCGGGCGTCGCCTGCGGACGCGCCCGGGCCCGCCTTCGGTCCGGCCCTCGGGTCGTACAGGCGGCCGAAAGGCGCTCCACGTTGGCCAGTGTGCCGGGCTTGCCCGCTTCGCCGGGCCCGGCCTATGATTCGGCTGCTGCACACATGACCGCAGCCGGGCGCCGTCTCCGTCCACTGCACCCAGGTCATGGACCCCCAGCGCGCGCTGTTGCGCGTCCTCTGGGGGTCTTCGCGTTTCCAGGGGACCTTTTACGGCGCGCCGGAGAGTCCGCTCCGCGGCTCCGCCGGCGCGCGAGCCGCCGGCCCCGCGCCGGTCCCGAAGGAGGGAATGCATGGACTTCCGCTACACCACCGAGCAGGACATGTACCGCATGGCCATCCGCGAGTGGCTCACCAAGAACGTCGAGCCGCGTTCGCGTGCCATCGACGAGGCCGAGGACGGCATCCCCGACGACATCACCGCCGGCATGGCCGAGCTCGGCATGTTCGGCACCACCATCCCCGAGCAGTACGGCGGCCTCGATCTGCCTGATGAGGAGCGCCTCATCTACGCGATGATCACCATCCACGAGATCGCCCGCGCCGAGCTCAGCATGAGCCTCCCCGTGTACACGCTGCTCACGATCGGCTGGTCGTACATCGTGAACCGCTACGGCACCGAGGAGCTCAAGCAGGAGCTCTTCCCGGCCGTGGCCGCCGGCAAGGCGTTCGCCGGCATCAACACCACCGAGCCCGGCGGCGGCTCCGACCTCGCCGCCATCAAGACGGTCGCCCCGTGGAGCGAGGAGAAGCAGGCGTACATCCTCAACGGAGAGAAGGCCTACGTCTCCGGTCCCAAGGAGTGCGAGAAGTGGGGTCCGCCGAGCGGCCACTGCTCCCTGGTCAAGACCGACCCCACGCAGAGCTACAAGGGCATGACCTTCATCTGGGTCCCGGCCCACCTGCCCGGCATCAGCTACACCACCTACAAGGACATGGGCCGCATGGGCCTCAGCACCGGCGGCTGGATCTACAAGGACGTCGAGCTGCCCAAGAAGTACGTGCTCGGCGAAGAGGGCAAGGGCTTCTACGTGGTCATGGACGGCTTCAACGCCGCCCGCGTGCTCGTGGTCGCCGCCTGCCTCGGCGGCGCCGAGAAGGCCCTCGAGATCAGCGGCGAGTACACCGCCCAGCGCCACACCTTCGGCAAGCCGCTCGGCAAGTACGAGGGCATCAGCTTCGAGATGGCCGACGACTGGATGCAGCTCGACATGCTCAAGCTCAACCTGCTGCGCGGCGCCTGGATGATCGGCAAGGAGCACACCGAGCCGGGCACCTTCGGCCGCAAGGACATCAACAAGGTCATCAGCACCTGCAAGGCGCTGGCCCCGGCCCTCGGCCACGACATCGCGCGCCACGGGATGATGTACCACGGCGCCTTCGGCTACACCAAGGAGACCCCGCTCGAGATGTTCCTGCGCGGCGTCATGAGCTACGAGGTCGGCGCCGAGGGCGGGCTCAAGATCATGCGCGGCGTGATCGCCCGCGACGAGTGGGGCGAGACGCACAACCCGTTCAAGGATTGAGCTGCGTAGGCAGGTCGCGGCGATAGCCGAGACCGCCGTAGGGGACTCAACGTCGGGTGCGGCGAAGCGGCACCCGACACTGACGCGTCAAGACTGACCGGCCGGAAGGAGGCCGCCACAGATGGAGACAGTAGAGTGCATCGTCGTCGGTGGCGGCCTCGCCGGCCTCTCCGCGGCCTACGGCCTGGCCCAGGCCGGCATGGAAGTCATGGTCCTCGAGCGCGGGGACTACTCAGGCGCCAAGAACGTCACGGGCGGGCGCCTGTACGTGAAGCCGATCAGGCGCTTCTATCCGGAACTGTGGGAAGAAGCGCCGTTCGAGCGGCCCATCGCCCGCGAGCTGGTCACGATGATGAGCGGCGGGCGCCAGACCACCATCGAGATCGCCTCCGAGCGGTTCACGGCCGAGTCGCCGCAGAGCTACTCGGTGGTGCGCGCGAAGCTCGACCAGTACCTGGCCGACAAGGTCACCGAGGCCGGCGCCATGGTCGTGCCCAACATGAAGGTCGACGAACTGCTGCGCAAGGACGGCCGCATCGTCGGCATCCGCGCCGGCGAGGACGAGATCGGCGCGCAGGTGGTCATCGTGGCCGAGGGCGTGCTGCGGCTGCTCAGCGCCGAGGCGGGCCTCGCGCCGAAGCCCGAGGCCAGGCACCACGCGCTCGGCTACAAGGAGATCATCGAGCTGCCGCAGGGCGTGATCGAGGACCGCTGGCACCTCAACCCGGGCGAGGGCGCCGCGCAGCTCTTCATGGGCGAGTGCACGAAGGGCATGATGGGCGGCGCCTTCCTCTACACCAACAAGGACAGCATCTCGCTCGGCATGGTCGTGGGGATGGAAGACGTACGGAAGCGGCGCGACGGAACGGAGAGCTGGCAGCTCCTCGACGAGTTCAAGGAGCTGCCCCAGATCCGGCCGCTTGTGGCCGGCGGGACGGTCGCCGAGTACTCGGCGCACGCCATCCCGGAGGGCGGCATCAGCCAGGTGCCGCGGCTCTTCGGCGACGGCTACCTCGTCGCCGGCGACACCGCGGGGCTCAGCCTCAACGCCATGATCACCGTGCGCGGCATGGACTTCGCCATCGCCTCGGGCTACTACGCCGCCGAGGCCGTGAAGAAGGCGAAGGCGGCCGGAGACTTCTCCGCCGCCGGCCTCGCCTCCTACGAGCAGTCGTTGCGCGACAGCTTCGTGCTCAAGGACCTGGAGACGGCGAAGGCGATCCCCGGCGTCATGGAGAACCCGCGCCTCTTCACGCACTACCCGGACGCGGTCGGACGGCTGCTCGAGAGCATCTGGACGGTGGACGACGAGCCGCAGGCCGGCCACGTCAGCAAGGCGTGGAAGGCGGCGCGCCGCGACTTCATGAGCCTGGCGACGCTCAAGGACGCCTGGTCCATGCGGAAGATCTGAGAGGGGGAGCCATGCCGATGAAGATCGACGCCAAGCTCGGCCTCGACGTCTTCAAGCTCGACAAGGAGCCGCACATCGTCATCGATACCGAGGTGTGCGCCAGGGTGTGCAAGGACGAGGCCTGCGTGTACGTGTGCCCGGCCGACCTGTACGAGCGCGACGATCAGGGCCGGATGACGGTGAACTGGGAAGGGTGCCTGGAGTGCGGCACCTGCATGATCTGCTGCGACCACCGCGCCCTCAGCTGGCAGTACCCGCGCGGGCAGTTCGGGGTGCAGTACCGGATGAGCTGAAGCGGACGGCGGGCCCGGCCGGCGGAGCCGGCGCCGCCCGCCGCCCCGACGACCGACGGGCCCCGCGAGGCGGCCGCGAGGAGGTGACGGCGTGGACATCGTGGTCTGCGTGAAGACCAACCCGGACCTGCAGATGGTCCGCATCAAGGACCGTGTGGCCCAGACCGAGGGCGTGCCCTACAAGATCGGCGACCTCGAGAAGAACGCGCTCGAGGCGGCCGTGGTGCTGCGCGACGCGGTGGGCGGCAAGGTCGTCGCGCTGTGCCTGGCCGAAGGCAACCGCAAGGCGGCCGAAGACATCAAGTACGCCCTGGCGATGGGCGCCGACGAGGCCGTCGTCGTGGACGACCCGGCCCTCT
>CAIXSE010000163.1 GCA_903921965.1 uncultured Thermoleophilia bacterium
CGCCGGCACGATGCCGAAGAAGCTCAGGGCGGAGTACCTGCCGCCGATGTCCGACGGGTTCACGAAGACGGCGCGGAAGCCCTCGGCCAGCGCCTCCTTCTCGAGCGACGTGCCCTCGTCGGTGATGGCCACGAAGTGGTGCCCGGCGTGGTCGCCGTCCAGCTCGCGGAGGCGCTCGTAGAAGTACGCGTGCAGCGAGGCCGTCTCGGTGGTGCCGCCCGACTTGCTGGCCACGATGAAGAGCGTCGCCTCGAGGTCGAGCCGCTCCTCGAGCGCGGCCACGGCGGCCGGGTCGGTGGTGTCGAGCACGGTGAGCTCCAGGTACCCCGGCGCCGTGCCGAACGCCTGGGCCATGACCTCGGGCGCCAGGCTCGAGCCGCCCATGCCGAGCAGCACCGCGGAGCGGTAGCCCTCGGCCCGCAGCTCGTCGACGAACGCGCGCAGGCCGTCGACCTCGTCGCGCACGGCCTCGAACACGCTGAGCCAGCCGAGCGAGCCGGCGACGATCTTCTGGTGGGCCTCGTCGTCGGCCTTCCAGAGCGTCGTGTCGGCCTCCCAGAGGCGCTCGGCTACGTCCTGCCCGGCCAGTGCCTCCAGCCGCCGGGCGACCGCCTCCGCGAACCCTGCACCTCCGCTCACGGCCGCGCCTCCTCGCCGAGCGCCTCACGCCGCCGGGCCTCGACGAGGTCGACGGCCCGTGCCAGCGCCCCGGCCTGCGCCTCCACGCCCGCGGCCTGCAGTTTGGCGCCGACACGCTCCATGTCGATGCCGAGCCGCGCGAGCTCGCGAAGGGTACGGTGGGCGTCTTCCAGGTGCCGGTCGGCGGTGCGCGCCGGCGTGCCGTGGTCCGCGAACGCCCTCAGGGTCGCCTCCGGCAGAGCGACCGCCGTGTGCCCGCCGATGAGCTCGTCGGCGTACATCACGTCGGAGAGCGATCCTTCCCTGGCACCGGTCCCCGACCACAGCAGCCGCTGGACCTTGGCGCCCGACGCCGCGATGAGCTGCCAGCTGCGGCCCCCGAGGTAGCTGCGGAACCGCTCGTAGATGACCTTGGCGTTGGCGATCCCCGCGCGGCCCTTGAGCGCCTCGAGGCAGCGCCGCCCGGCCTCGTCCGCCGACTCGCTGCGCTGGTCCAGCAAGGCGTCGACGAACGCGTCCACGGGGGACACGTAGACGCTGGCGAGCGACGAGATGGCGCGGATCGTGAGGTCGCGCCGCAGCCGGTACTCGAGTGCTTCGAGGTAGGCGTCGGCGGCGGCCTCGTACTGACCGACGGTGAAGAGGAGCGTGCAGTCGATGTTGAGCCCGTCCCGCATGGCGGCGAGGGTCGCGACGGCGCCTTCTTCGGTGCCCGGGATGCGGATCATCACGTTGGGCCGGTCGACGGCCGCGAACAGGCGCTGGGCCTCGGCGACGCTCGCCTGGGCGTCGTGCGCGAAGTGCGGAGCGACCGCGATGGAGACGAAGCCGTCCTCGCCGCCGCTGCTCATGTACGCCGGAGCCAGCACGTCGCAGGCTGTGCGGACGTCCTCCACCTGGATGCGGCCGAGGATCCCGGCGGCGGCCAGCCCCTCCTCGGCGAGCTCACGGATCTGCTCGTCGTAGGCGGACCCGGCGCCGGCCAGCGCCCGCTCGAAGGTGGCCGGCTCGGTGCTCACGCCGCCCACGCCGTGGCGGTCCACCAGCCTCTTCAGGCCGCCGCGCTCGACCAGGTCGCGGCTGATGTGGTCGAGCCAGGGGCTCTGGCCGTACTCGTGCAGCTGCGCCACGCGGGAAGCAGCGGGCATGGTCATCACTCCTTGCGCCGGTCACGCCCCGGCGCGGGCCTTCGTTGTGTGACGCCGCAGGGCGGCGCCTCGTAGTCTCTCGCACAGGGCCCGTTTGTGACAGACCCGGTGACCGTCAGCGAGCCGGCGCTCGCGGCGGCCGTCTGACCGACCCGGTTTCCGCCGGTCAGTAGTCGCCCTCGGAGGGGACGATGCAGATGAACGAGAGCGGCTCGCCGGCGGCGGCGCTGAACTGGTGCTCGACGCCGCCGGGCACGAAGGCGTAGCTGCCGGGTGCGAGCGCCTGCTCCTCACCGCCCACGTGCAGCGTCCCGCGCCCGGAAGGCACGAAGTTGATGTGCGGCCACGGGTGCGAGTGACGCGGGGTGTGGCCGCCGGGCTCGACGTCGAAGAGGCGCATCACCCAGCCGTCCCAGCCCTCTTCGGGCGAGACGAGGACGCGCTTGACGACGCCTTCGATGCCGTCGCCGGCCATCGGCGTCGCCGTCACGTCTGCCTTCTCTCCTACCACCCAGCGGTCGGCCATGGGTCGCTCCTGTCGCTCGCGGTCGCGTACTGCGCAGGTCTTCTACCCGGAAGCGGCCGTTCCGCTACCCGGCCGACCACGGACTCACCACTGCCAGCCGCCGCCGACCCCCGCCTCGTTCTCCACGGAAAGCACGCCCGGGACCGCGGCCGCGACCTCGTCGATGGCCGCCAGCACCCTCGCGCTGCCGGCCGACCCCGTGACCAGCACGGCCCCCGCACCGGCGGACACGCGCACGTTCGCCGGCCGGGTGCGCGGGTCGACGGTGAGCGCCGACCACACCTCGCTGGCCAGCAGCAGGTCGTCGAAGGCGCGGCGCGACTCCGGCGTCGGCCGGAAGTCGTCCAGCCTGGTCATCCCGGCGAGCGTGGCCACCGCCCCTTCCACCGAGAGGTCCTCGGTGTTGAGGACGACGTCGTACAGGGCCGGGTCCTGCCACGAGACCCCGTAGAGGAACTTCGTCCACTTGCCGAGCTGCACATCGAGCCTGCGCACGAACTCGACCGCCTGCTTCTCGCTGAGGCCCTTGTCGCGCATCGCCGCCCGCACGCGGGAGGTGTCGTCGGAGATGACGCGCACGCGCAGCACGTGCGGGACGCCCTCGAGCAGCAGGTGGCCGGCGTAGCCGTGGTAGACGAGGTCGCCGTCGCGGGCGCGCCGCAACAGGGCCGTGCGGATGAGGTTGAGGTGCGCCGGGATCTTGCCCGGCGTCTTCTCCCAGAAGCGCGGCGGCTCCTCGAGCGTGGCCTGCAGGCGGTCCTCGTCCAGGCCCCACACCTGGGCCGCGTCGCGCACGACCTCGCGGCTCACGCACGGGTGGCCGAGCTCGGCGGCGAGCGCCTCGGCGACGGCGATACCGCCGGTGAACGAGCCGCGGGAGATGGTGACGACGGCCATCAGCTGGTCCTTTCTTCCGCGACGCGAGCCGGCGCAGTGCGAGGGCCCGGCCGGCCGAGCAGCCTGCTGACCACGGCGAGCACGGCCGCCAGGGCGAGCGACACGACGATGATGAGGTACGAGAGGTCGGGAGAGCCCGTCCTGTCGAGGATGACACCGTTGAGCCACGGCATCACGAGGCCGGCGGACCCGAACGCCGCGAACAGGCAGCCGTAGTTGAGGCCGAAGTTGCGGATGCCGTAGTAGTCCTTGCAGGCGGCCGGGAAGACGGCGAGGTTGGTGCCGTAGTTGAAGCCGAGCAGGAAGACGATCGCGAGGATCACCGGCCACGGGGCGTCGCGGCCGCTGATGACGTACAGAACGGCCACGACGACGGCCTGGACGACGAACTCGGCGAGCAGCGTCCACTGGCGGCCGATGCGGTCCGAGAGTGACCCGGTGACGACGCGGCCGGCGCTGTTGCCGACGGCGAGGACGACCACGGCGAGGAAGGCGAGCGAACCCAGCGCGTGCTTGCCGAGGTCCGAGGCCACGCTGATGAACGTGAGGCCGGCCGCCGCCCCGAAGAAGTACATGACGAAGAGCAGCCAG
>CAIXSE010000164.1 GCA_903921965.1 uncultured Thermoleophilia bacterium
CGACCGCCGCCATGCTGTACGCAGGCCACTTCTCGTTCACCACCGCAGAGACCGAAGAGGACGGACCGTCGCACGGCGTGTTCACGTGCCTCGCCGAGGCCGACGACGTCGACGCCGCGCTCGAGAAACTGCGGGCGCTCATCGTCCGGCTCAAGGAGGAGGACGACACCCTCGACGGCGTCACCGAGGTGTACCTGGACGGCTGCGTCGAGGTGCGCTCCCTGCCGGAGGCCGGCCTCATGACGTACTGGATCATGTGGCCGCACGAGGAGACGAGCTCGATCTCGACCGGCCTGCGCTGGGCGGAAGACGACGAGGCCGTCGGGTACGGCATGCTCCCCGAGGGCGAGGACGAGCACGAGTGCGGGGAGGAGTGCGACCACGACCACGAGGGCGACGAGGACGACGGCTACGAGGTCGAGCCGTTCGTGGAGTTCGACGCGTGAGCGAAGCCGGCGAAACGCCGGCCGGCGGCGAAGGGCCGGGCGGAGCCCGGCTCGCCGCCGCCGCCGAGGTCGTCGGAGCCCCGGACTTCATCGTGCCGTGGCTCGACCGCTTCTACGACGAGGCCGACGCCGAGCTGCTGCTGGCGGCCGCCGGCGCAGGTGCGGGCGGCGCTCTCGTGCCGCCCGGGTACGGGGCGGCGCGGCTGGAGCGTGCCGTGCGCCGCGCCGTGCTCGACGCCGGCGAGGCCGGCGCGTCCGCGCCGGCGTCCTTCCCCGAGCGCCTCGAGATCTGGGCGATGTTCGAGGGCTGGAAGGACGTGCCGCTGGCCGTGCACCGGCGGCTCGCCGACTGGGACGTCGACTACTACGCCGAGAAGATCCGTCCGGGCGTGTGGTCGGTGCGGGAAGGACGGCCCGACGACTCCTACGAGGCGCGCTACGCGTACGTGCTCCTGCACGAGGCCGAGGAGGTCGTCGGAGCACAGGAGCACGTCTACCTGTGGCCCTGCGACTGCCGCTCGATCGTCTCGAAGTGCCGCAAGCCGACGAACGTCTGCCTGCGCTTCACCAACGACCGCGGCCTGGGCTGGGAGATCTCGCGCGAGCGTGCCCTCGACGTGCTGCGCCAGGCGGACAAGGCGGGGCTGATGCACACGGCCGACCTGCGGGAGCCGGCCGGCGCGACCACGTCGATCTGCAACTGCTGTACCGACTGCTGCTACCCGCACCTCGCCGCCGGCCGCCTGGACACGAGCGACGTGTGGCCGCTGCGGCGCCACGTCGCGGCCATCGACATGCAGCTCTGCAAGGCCTGCGGGCGCTGCGGCCTGCGCTGCCCGTTCGAGGCCATCGTCTGCCGCAGCGACGGCCGGCCGGAGCTCGAGGCGTCGCGCTGCCGCGGCTGCGGCCTGTGCGCGACAGGGTGCAGCAGCGACGCGATCGCGATGCGGCCGCTGGGCGCCGGGGCCGTGGCCGCCGGCTGAACCACGCCCCGGCCGGGCCGGAGCACGGCGGCGGCCCGGCTCAGCCGCCGGGTGCTGCTTCGCGCGCCCGGGCCGGTGTGCGGCGCGCTCAGGCCGGCACGACGGCGTCGAGGCGAGCGACGAGGCCGGCGTCGAGCGCCGGCGCCTCGTGCGTCCTCAGCAGCTCCAGCGCCCGCAGGCGCGCCTTCTCGGTCGCGTCGGTGGCGCCGCCCGCGTGCCAGCGGTCGTAGCTGGCGCGGTTCAGCAGCCTGCTGCGCCACTGGCTGCTGCGCAGGTGGCGCCGCGTGTGCTTCTGGCCGAGGAAGTCGCCGCCGGGCCCGACGGCCGCGATGACGTCCACGGCCAGCGTCTCGTCCGAGACCTCGAGCTCGGCGAGCAGGCGCCGGTCGCGGGCGATGAACTCGGCCGCCAGGACGACCTCGGCGAGCGAGCCGGAGAGGCCGAAGTCCATGTAGCCGACGTCGTGGTTGAGGTTGGCGCCCAGCTGCATGGAGAGCTTGATGAGCTCGTCGGCCTCCATGCCCGCCTGGGCGTCGACCACCTGCGCGTCGGTGTGGCCGGCGAAGCCCCAGTTCGGGATGTCGAGCCACTTGGCCATCTCGACCTCGCACGCGTAGGCGCGCACGAACTCGGGCGAGTTGTACGAGGACTGCGACGTGGCCATGTCGAGCGTGTTGGGGCCCTGGCCGATGACGAACGGGGCCCC
>CAIXSE010000165.1 GCA_903921965.1 uncultured Thermoleophilia bacterium
CTTCCGATCTCCTGCCCCGCGGGCGGCCCGACGGCCGGCGGGGGCGGCGGAGCGGCCAGCGGAGCCACCAGAGGCGCCACGAGCGGCGGCGGCGGAGCCGGCTGGCCGGCCTGTCCGTACGGCGACGGCGCGAACGGCCCCGGGACCGCCGGGGCGGCGCCGGGCAGCGGCAGCATCTCGGCCTCGCCGCCCGACTCGAGGTACATCGTGCTCACGTAGCAGATCGCGAAGGGGAAGGCGAGGATCTCGAAGATGAGCATGAGCACCGAGCCGAGCGTCGAGGACTGCCGGCTGATGAGCGAGATCACGAGCGCGACAACGAAGAAGGCCGCGCCGAGCACGACGATCGTCAGGAACGTGTTCCACCAGCCCGTGCGCTTGACCATCTGGCTGCTGGCGCGTGCCGCTCCGCCGAAGGTCAGCTGCCTGTCGGCGATCAGCGGGAGGACGTAGAGCCACGTCGTGCCCAGCCAGGCGAGGAAGACCGGCACCGCGATCCAGCCCACGACAGGGATGAGCATGACGATGCCGCAGACGATGCCGATGCCGGCCACGACCAGCCACAGCACGAGGAAGTGGCGGAACTTGTAGAAGCCGCTGAAGAGGTCGGAGAACTGCACGCCCCGGCGCTCACGGGCCGCCGTGATCACCATCTCGAACATGCCTGCGTAGAAGACGAGGCCGATGACCGACACGATGAGGTAGCCGATGATCGCGACGATCCCCGCCACGACGAGCGACCCGATCCCGGCCCCGGTGAGACCCGCCGAGTCGTTCGCCGAGCCGGCCACGATCCCGCCGACGCTCACCGCCGCCATCCCCATGACGATGACCGCCACGACGATGGCGATGACGCCCATGATGAGACCCACGACAAGCCCGGCGAGGATCAGCCACCCGACGTCCCGGCGCCACAACTCCCACGCTTTGGCGAACACACCGCCGATGGTCATGTCCCCTCCCCGCGTCGTTGCGTGCGGGCGTCACCCACCCGCCGTCGGGCACACGCTACTATCCAGTGCGGGCCGTTGTCACGCATTCCGGCGGCGCGGGTACACGCCCGGGCCAGTCTGCGGGGAGGTACCGCGCCTCCTTCACAGGCACGGCTCTCACGCGAGAGCGGAGACGGCGCGGCCGCTCAGACGCCGCGCGGCGGCGGCGGAGGCTCCGGGGGCGCCGGCGCGGGCGGAGCGCCGGCCTGGCCCGGAGCCGAGGGCGGCGCCTGGACAGGCGGCGCGTACGGGGGTGGAGCCGCCATCGGCGGCTGGGCCGGCGCCCGACCCGGGGCCGGAGGCTGCCACGCCCCGCCCGCCCCGGCGGCCGGAGGCGGCGGTGCGAGCGGCGGCATCGGCGGCGTCACGTACGGCGCCGCCGACTGCGAGTACGCGGGCGGGCCGCCGAAGCTCCCCGGCGCCACGTACCCCGTCACGGCGTCGATCAGCTCCCCCTCCCCGCGCGCCTGGAAGTACATCGCCACCAGGTACGTGAGCACGAACGGGTACAGCACGATGGTCGCGATCGCCCCGACGAACGGGATGAACC
>CAIXSE010000166.1 GCA_903921965.1 uncultured Thermoleophilia bacterium
CTCGCGCGTGGTCGGGCTCGGCCGCGAGGTGCTCACGGCGGGCTTCTACGGCGTCACCCCCGACTACAACGTCTTCGTGTCGGTGTCGGTGGTGCCGAACCTCATCCGCCAGCTGTTCGCGGACGCGGCCATCAGCGCCGCCTTCGTACCGGTCCTCACGGCGCTGCTCACGAAGGGCGACGTGGAGCGTGCCCGCCGCCTCACCGGCACGCTCCTCGGCTTCATGCTCGTCGCGGTCGGCCTCGTGTGCGCGCTCCTCGTCCTCGTCGCGACGCCGGTCGCCCACGTCCTCTACCCGGAGCTCACCGGCACGGCCGCATCCGGCCACCTGGCCGCGACCCTGCTGCAGATCCTCGTGCCGACGATCCTCGTCCTCGCCGTGGCCGGCGTCTTCACCGGCGTCCTCTACGCGCACGAGCGCTTCACGATGCCGGCCGTCGTGAGCATCGTCTGGAACGTCGTGATCATCGTCTTCATGACGCTCTGGCACAGCGACTGGGGGGTGTACGCGCTGGCCTGGGGCACGCTCGCGGGCACCGTCGTGGAACTGGTCCTGCTGCTGCTCGCGATGCGCGCCGCCGGCGAGCCGCTGCGCCTCAACTTCCACTTCGGCGACCCGTACCTGCGCCGCGTGCTGGCGCTCATGGTGCCGATCACCATCACGCTCGGCATCCTCAACTTCAACGCGCTCATCGACACGTTCTTCGCGCAGTTCGTGAGCGACAGCGCCGCCGCGGAGATCGGCTACTCCTTCCGCCTCTACCAGCTGCCGCAAGGCATCTTCGCCGTGACCATCGGGACGGTGCTGTTCCCCTCGCTGTCGCGGTTCGCGGCCCAGCACGACATGGACCGCTTCCGCGACACTCTCTCGCTCGGCGTGCGCCAGATGGTCTTCGTCTCGCTGCCGTTCCTGGCCTGGTTCACCGTGATGGCGGTGCCGGTGGTCCGCCTGGTGTACGAGCGCGGGACGTTCGGCGAGACGGCGACCCGCGAAGTGTCCCTCGCGCTGGCGGCGTTCGCCGTCGGGCTCACCTTCGCCAACGCGAACATCATGTTCAACCGCGGCTTCCAGAGCCTGCAGAAGCCGTGGCTGCCGCTGTTCGTGGGGCTCGTGAACCTCATGCTCAACGCCGTGCTGGACTGGATCCTGCTGAAGCCGCTCGGCGTGGCGGGGATCACGCTGAGCACGTCGATCGTCTCGGTCTTCAACCTGGTCGTGCTGATGTGGCTCCTGCGGCGCCACATCGGAAGCCTCGACGGGCGCCGCATCGTCCTGTCGGCGGGCGGCGCCGTGCTCTGCGCCCTGGTGCTGGCAGCGGTCTCGGGCGGCCTCTGGTTCGCGCTGCGCGGGTTCGCCGACCGCGGTTTCTTCGCACTGCTCGTGGTGGTGCTCGTGGCCGTCGGCGCCGGGGGCGCCGTCTACCTCGGCCTGGCCAAGCTGCTGAAGCTCGAGGAACTGGCCGTCGTGCGGCAGTTGCTGCGGCGCCGGCGGCGCGCGGAGGCGCCGGCGGACTGACGCCCGGGCGACCGCCCCGCCCGCAGCCTGTATCATCAGCGGTCGTGACTTCGCTCGACCACATCCGCAACTTCAGCATCATCGCGCACATCGACCACGGCAAGTCGACGCTGGCCGACCGCATCCTCGAGATGACCGGCACCGTCGCCTCGCGCGATATGAAGGAGCAGCTCCTCGACAAGATGGAGCTGGAGCGCGAGCGTGGCATCACCATCAAGAGCCAGGCCGTGCGCATCGCCTACAAGGCGAGCGACGGCCAGACCTACCAACTCAACCTCATCGACACGCCCGGCCACGTCGACTTCACCTACGAGGTGTCGCGGAGTCTCGCGGCCTGCGAGGGCGCCGTGCTGCTCGTGGACGCGACGCAGGGGGTCGAGGCGCAGACGGTGGCCAACGCCTACCTGGCGGTGGACAACGACCTCGATATCATCCCGGTGCTGAACAAGATCGACCTGCCGGCCAGCAACGTGCCCGAGGCCGAGCTGGAGCTGCACGAGCTCACGGGGGCGACGCACGAGGAGATCCTCACCGTGTCCGCGAAGACCGGCGAGGGCGTCACGGACGTGCTGGAGGCCGTCGTCCAGCGGACGCCGGCGCCCGAAGGCGACCCGGCGGCGGCGCCTCGCGCGCTCATCTTCGACAGCGAGTACGACCAGTACCGCGGCGTGATCGCCTACGTGCGCGTGGTGGACGGGGCGTTCTCGCGGCGCCAGCTCGTCAGCCTGATGAGCACCGGCCAGGATGCCGAGATCGAGGAGCTCGGCTACTTCGCGCCGGAGATGAAGCCGGCCGAGCGCCTCGAGACCGGCGAGGTCGGCTACATCATCACCGGCGTCAAAGACGTGAGCCAGGTGCGCGTCGGCGACACCATCACCGACAAGAAGCGCCCGGCCGGCGAAGCCCTGCCGGGCTACAAGGTCGTGCAGCCGATGGTCTTCACCGGGCTGTTCCCCACCGAGGGCGACAAGTTCGAAGAGCTGCGCGACGCGCTCGAGAAGCTCAAGCTCAACGACGCAGCCCTGCTGTACGAGCCCGAGAGCTCGGTCGCCCTCGGCTTCGGCTTCCGCTGCGGGTTCCTCGGCCTGCTGCACATGGACATCGTACGCGAGCGTCTGGAGCGCGAGTACGGCCTCGAGCTCATCACCACCATGCCCAGCGTGGAGTACCACGTGTACCGCACCAACGGGGAGATGACGGTCGTCCGCAACCCCGCGCAGATGCCCGAGGCGAACTACATCGACCGCGTCGAGGAGCCGTTCGTCACGGCCAGCATCCTCGTGCCCACCGAGTTCGTCGGGACCATCATGGAGCTCTGCCAGGGGCGCCGCGCCGACTTCGTCGACATGAAGTACCTCTCGCCCGAGCGCGTGGAGATGCACTACAAGCTGCCGCTGGGCGAGATCGTGCTCGACTTCTTCGACCAGCTCAAGACGCGCACGCGCGGCTACGCCTCGCTCGACTACGAGTACTCGGGCTACCGCCAGAGCGACCTCGTGAAGCTCGACATCCTGCTGGCCGGTGAGCCCGTCGACGCGCTGTCGCTGATCACGCCGCGCGAACGCGCCCACCAG
>CAIXSE010000167.1 GCA_903921965.1 uncultured Thermoleophilia bacterium
GCTCGGCGTCCGTTCGTACAACTGCCTCAAGCGCGAGGGAATCCAGACCGTCGGCGACCTGGTCTCCAAGACCGAGGCCGAGCTGCTCAACATCCCGAACTTCGGCAAGAAGAGCATCGACGAGGTCAAGGACAAGCTTGCCGAGCGGGGCCTCTCTCTCCGGGGTGACGAGTAATGCGCCATCAGAAGTCAGGCCGCAAGTTCAACATGGCCCCGGACCAGCGCCGGTCGCTGATCTCGGGTCTCGCTTGCCAGGTGCTCGAGCACGAGAAGGTGAAGACCGGCGTGATGCGCGCCAAAGAGGTGCGCCCCATGGTCGAGCAGGCCATCACGCTCGGCAAGCGCGGCGACATCCACGCGCGGCGTCAGGCCATCGCCATGCTGCGCAACAAGAAGATCGTCTACAAGCTCTTCAACGACGTCGCCCCGCGCTACAAGGACCGCAACGGCGGGTACACGCGGATCATCAAGCTCGGCCCGCGGCCCGGCGACGGCGGCGAGCAGGCGTACATCGAGCTCGTCTAGGCGCGTTCGAGAGTGTAGCGACGGGGGCGGGCGGCCGTGAGGGCCTCCCGCCCCCGTCGCGTTTCCGGGCTCCGGCCGCAAGGCGGACGGTGTGCCGAGGTCCCGCCGCACGGAGCCGTGCCGCTGCACTCTCAGGGCCCGGCCGGGGCGATGCGCTAAGCTTCGCCAGACATGAGAGACACGCCCGCCGAGACCCCCGCCGGAGACGGCGTCCTGCTGCAGATCGAAGGCCTCCGATTCCGGTATCCCGGGGCCGATCGCGACGCGCTCGACGGGCTCGACCTCGAGGTCGCCGCCGGCGAGTTCGTCGCCCTCGTCGGCGCCAACGGCTCCGGGAAGTCGACCCTGGCGCGGATCCTCGGCGGACTGGAACGCCCCGCGGCGGCCGTCCGGGCCCTGGCCTGCGGTCACGACCTGCTCGCGGAGCAGGGAAGGACGGCGGCGCGCCACGATGTCGGCGTGCTCTTCCAGGACCCGGAGAACCAGCTCGTGGCGCAGTGCGTCGAGGAGGACGTCGCCTTCGGCCTCGAGAACCTGGCGTGGCCGGCCGGCCGCATCCGCGAGCGCGTGGACGAGATGCTCTCGCGGTTCTGGCTCACCGATCTGCGCCGGCGCGAGCCGCACCTGCTCTCCGGCGGGCAGAAGCAGCGCACGGCGCTCGCCGGCGTGCTCGCCGTGCCTCGCCGGGTCCTGGTGCTCGACGAGCCCACGGCGATGCTCGACCCGGCGGGCCGCGGCGAGGTGCTGGACGCCGTCGCGGCGCTGCGGCGCGAGGGTCTCGCCATCGTCTTCGTGACCCAGGAGATGGACGAGGTCGTCGGGGCGGACAGGGTGGTCGCCCTCGAACGAGGCGTGGTCACGTACGACGGACCCGTGCGCGGCCTCTTCCGCGACCACGAGCGCCTTCGCCGCCTCGGTCTCGGGCTGCCGCCGGCGGGGGAGCTGGCGCTGGCCCTGGCGGAGCGCGGGCGCCCGCTGCCGGGCCCCCCGCTCACCCTGGACGAGCTGGCCGGGGCGCTCGAGGCGGGCGCGTGAGCCCCACGGAAGGCGGGCGTCCGTCCGTCACGGGGATGGGCCTCAGGTGTGAGGCGGTGGCGTTCGGCTACGAGGAGGCCCGCGAGAGGCTCCCGGCGCTGAGGGACGTGAGCTTCCACGTGCGACCCGGCGGGTCGCTCGCGCTGCTCGGCGCCTCGGGAGCCGGCAAGTCGACCCTGCTGCAGGTGGTGAAGGGGCTCGACGAGGCCGAGTCGGGGGTCGTCGTCCTGGACGGGCTGCGGCCGGGCGACGAAGGCTACGTCCTCGCGCGGCGCCAGATCGGCCTCGTCTTCCAGTCGGCCGAGCTGCAGCTGTTCGCGGCCTCGGCGCGCGAGGACGTCGCGTTCGGGCCGCGGCGCCTGGGCTGGGACGAGGCGCAGGTGGCGGAGGCCGTCGACGAGGCGCTCGAGCTCGTGGGGCTGCCGCCCGCCACCTTCGGCGAACGGCACCCGTACGCGCTCTCGGGCGGCGAGCGGCGCCGCCTGGCGCTCGCCGGCGTGCTCGCCATGAAGCCGCGCCTGCTGTTGCTGGACGAGCCGTTCGTGAGTCTCGACCCGCGCACGCGCCGCGACCTGGTCGCGGTGCTCGAGCGGCTCCGCTCCGGCGGCGTGACCTGCGTCCTGGCGACGCACGACATCGACCTCGCCTGGAATCTCTGCGAGGAACACCTCGTCCTGGAACGGGGCGCGGTCGTCGCCTCAGGACCCTGGGACTTCGGCCCGTCCGGCGGGCTCGGCACTGCCGGACGTCTTCGGGAGCCCTTCCTGGTGCAGCTGTGGCGCCGCATGGGCCGCGACCCGGCGCGTGCCCCCCGGTCTGTGGAGGCGGCGGCGGAGGTGCTCGCGTGAGAGCGGCCATCGCGCAGTACTACCCGGGGACCTCGGTGATCCACCGGCTCGACCCTCGCGCCAAGTTCGTGGCCGTGTCGGCGGTCGCTGTGGCCTTGTTCGTGCGCGACTCCTTCCTCGCGCTCGCCCTGTACGCCGCCGCGTCGCTCGTCGCCTATCTGCTCAGCGGCGTGCCCGCGATCTGGTTCTGGCGCGCGTTCCGGCCTCTGTTGTGGCTGGTGGGCCTCACCTTCGTCTTCCAGGTCCTGTTCGCCCCTCCCGGGGAGGCGTTCTGGAGCTTCGGGCCCATACACCTCTCGTGGCAGGGCGTCGAGACCGCCGCGTATCTCACGCTCCGGCTCGTGGTGCTGGTGCTGGCCGGCTCGGTGCTCACGCTCACCACGCCGCCCATCGCGCTGACCGACGGCCTCGCCTGGCTGGGCCGGCCGCTGCGGCGCCTCAGGGTCCCGACCGACGAGCTGGCGCTCATGGTGACCATCGCCCTGCGGTTCATCCCGACGCTCCTGGTCGAGCTGGACACGATCATGCGCGCCCAGCGGGCGCGGGGCGCCGACTTCGGCAGCGGGGGCCCGGTCACGAGGGCCAGGGCACTGGTGCCGGTGCTCGTGCCGCTGTTCGTGCTCAGCTTCCGTCGCGCGGACGAGCTGGCCGTGGCCATGGAGGCGCGCTGCTACAGTCCCGGCGTGGTGCGGACGCGCCTCCACCCGCTGCACGCGCGCGCGTCCGACGCCGTGCTGCTGACGCTGACGGCGGCGGTCATCGCCGTGGGCATGCTCCTGTAGGCTGGACGTCGTGGAGCCTGCGGACGTGAGCAGCGGACCCTCGAGACCGGGTGCCCCGGAGGAACCTGGGCCGCCGGTGTGCGGCGCGGCCCCGGAGAGTGCCTGCGGACCGGTGTCCGGGGCTTCGACGTGGCGCCTGGACCTCGCCTACGAGGGCACGGCCTTCCGGGGGTGGGCACGCCAGCCGGGCGAGCGCACGGTGCAGGGCGTCTTGGAAGAGGCCCTTGCGACGGCCCTGCGCGAGCCGGTGCGCCTCAGCGTGGCCGGGCGCACCGACGCGGGCGTGCACGCCTGGGCGCAGGTGGCGTCGTTCCGCTGTACGGTCCGGGAACCGCACCCGGACCGGCTGCTGCGCGCCCTCAACGGCCTGCTCCCCGAGGACGTCGCGGTGCTGGCCGTCAGCCCCGCGCCGCCGGGGTTCGTGGCCCGCGAAGCCCGCTCGCGGACCTACGAGTACCGCCTGTGGCTCCCGCGGGCGAGGCCCGTGCGCGACAGGGCCCACGTGTGGCAGGTGCGCGGCCCTCTCGATGTCGAGCTCCTCAGGGAGGCCGCCGGCCTGCTTCCCGGCCGGCGCGACTTCGCCGCGCTCACGCCGTCCGCGCGCGAGTACCACAGCTGCGTGCGCGAGGTGGCGGAGGCCTCCTGGAGTGCGGCGGCGCCGTCGCCGGGCGCCCCGGCCGGGGCGGAGTGGGTGTTCACGATCCGCGCCGGCAGCTTCCTGCACAACATGGTCCGCGTGGCCGTGGGCAGCATGGTGGACGTCGCCCAGGGGCGCATGACGCTCGACGGCCTCGCGGAGGCCCTGGAGAGCGGCGAGCGGGCCCGTGCCGGGCAGACGGCCCCGGCGCGCGGCCTCGCCCTCATCGCCGTCGAGTACTGAGCGGGCGGCCGTCAGCGGCCGAGGAACTTCCTGATCATCTTCTGCTTCTCGGCCTCGGGCGGCGGGAAGACGTACGCCACGCCGCCCTCGTAACCCGGCGCGCCGGCCAGGACGAGCTTCTTGCCGCCCCTGGCGCGCCACTTGAGGTAGGCGAGCTGCAGGAGCTCGTTCGTGGTGAGGTCGGTAGCGACGCCGCTCATGAACCTCTTGCCGATCTCGGGCAGCTTCGTGATGTTGCCGGGCTGGGCGATCTTCTTCTGGAGCGCCTGGACGAACGCCTGCTGGCGCGCCGCCCGGTGGAAGTCGTCGTCGGCGTAGCGGATGCGCACGTACAGCATCGCGTACTTGCCGTCGAAGTGGTGCATGCCCTGGCGGAAGGTCACGGTGCGGCCGCCCGACCCGGCGACGGTGCTGATCGTCCTGGGGACGTACATGTCCACGCCCCCGATGGCGTTGACGAGCCGCGGGAAGCCCTTGAAGTCGACGATCATGACGTGGTTCACCGGCACGCCGCTGTACTCCTCGACGGTCTTGACGGCCATGGACGGGCCGCCCCAGAACATCGCCGCGTTGATCTTGTCGGTGGTGCCGTTGGGCAGCTGCACCTTCGTGTCGCGCGGGATCGAGAGCTGGTTGATGGTCTTCGTGGCGGGGTCGAAGCGCATCAGCATGATGGTGTCGGAGCGCGCGGGCTCGCCGGCCTTGCTGTCGACCCCGAAGAGGAGGACGGTCGTGCCCTTGCGCC
>CAIXSE010000168.1 GCA_903921965.1 uncultured Thermoleophilia bacterium
CGTCGTCGCCGCCCTCGCCTCGGAGAACACCGTCGCGCTGGCGCTGGGCGGCGCCGTGGCGGCGGTGCTCGCCGTGGTCCTCGCGCTCTTCTCGACGCTCACCGTGACGGTCGACGACGTGGCCGTGCGCCTGTCGTTCGGCCTCGGCGTCCTGCGCCGCGAGGTACCGCTCGACGCCGTCGCCGCCGCCCGCGCCGTGAAGAACTCGTGGCTCGCCGGGTGGGGCGTGCGGGTCATCCCGCACGGGCGCCTGTACAACGTCGGCGGGTTCGACGCCGTCGAGCTCCAGCTCGACAGCGGCCGCGTCGTGCGGGTCGGCACCGACGAGCCGGCGGCCTTGCTGGCGGCGGTGCAGCGGGCGCTCAGGGCCGCACGCTGACGGCGGCGCTGGGCCCCGCTCCCGCCTCTGCTTCCCGTCCGGCCGGCGCCGGGCGCCTGCCTCTGCCTCCGGCCCTGCCGGCGCCGGGCGGGCGCGGCGGACCGGCCGCGACGCAGCCCGCCGGCTGCTGCTGCGTGACGCAGTGGATGTTGCCGTCGGCCTTCGCCAGCTCCAGCGTCGGCAGCTGGACGACGCGGCGCCGCGGGAACAGTCCGGCCAGGACGTCCCGCGCCACCGCGTCGGCGGGGTCGTCGAAGCCGGGCACGAAGACGGCGCCGTTGGCCACGTAGAAGTTCACGTAGGACGGCGAGAGCAGGCGGCCGCGGAACTCGCGCCGCTCGGGCGACGGCAGCTCGACGACCTCGAGGCTCCGGCCGCGCGCGTCGCGCGCCCCCCGGAGCCGGGCCAGGTTCTCCGCGACCGCCGGCGCCTGCGGGTCGTCCGGATCGTCGCAGCCCATGGCGACGACGACGCCGGGCGCCACGAACGCGGCGAGGTTGTCCACGTGCCCGCCGGTGTTGTCGTGCTCAAGGGCGCCGGTGAGCCAGACGACGCGCTCGGCGCCGAGGTACTCGCAGAGGAGGCGCTCGGCCTCGGCGCGGTCGAGGTCCGGGTTCCGGCGCGGGTCGAGGACGACCTCCTCGGTGGTCAGCACGGTGCCGTCGCCGTCGGTGTGCACGGCGCCGCCTTCGAGGACGAGGGGCGCGGCGAAGCGCCTCGCCCCGAGCAGGTCCAGGATGCGCCGCGCCATGTTCGCGGTGCGCGCGTACTCCTCGTAGATGCCGCCGTAGGCGTTGAAGCGCCAGTCCACGCCGGCGAGCGTGCCGCGGCCGTCGACCACGAAGGTGGGCGCGGAGTCCCGCGCCCACGAGTCGTCGCTGGGCACCGCGACCACGTCGGCGTCCAGGCCGGAGCCGGCGCCGAGGGCCTTGCGCGCCTGCGCGACGTGCACGGCGTTGGCGGTCATGGTCAGCGGCTCGTACGCGGCGACGGCGCGCGCGACCTCGGCGCAGGTGGCGCGCGCCCGTTCGATGTCGTCCCAGTTCTCCGGGCGGCAGGGCCACGCCATCCAGCAGCCGGCGTGGGGCGCCCACTCCGCCGGCATGTGGAAGCCGGCCTCGCGCGGCGTGGTCATCGGAGTCATCGGAGGAGCATATCCCACCCCCTCGCACGGCCATCGGCTACAGTAGACCGGGCGACGAGGAGGCCGGCATGCGAGGCGAGGGACAGCTCCACAGCGCGAGGTCGATGCTCTGGCTGGACGCGGGCGTGGTCGTGTGGGTGGTCGTCTGGGCCGTGCTGGGCTTCGTCGTGTGGCAGGACATCACGGCCCAGACCAGCCTGCCCGCCGACCTCATCAAGGTCGGGTCGGCGGTCAGGGACACCGGAGAGGCGCTCGGCGTGGTCGGAGGGCTCCCGCTCGTGGGCGGCAGCATCGGCTCGTTCGCGGGCAGGATCCAGAAGCTCGGCGCCGAGGTCGTCGCGAGCGGCGAGGAGACCCGCCAGAGCATCCGCCAGGTGGCCGTCATCGCCGGCATCGCCGTGGGCGTGCTGCCGGCGGCGATGGCGCTGTTCCTCTACCTGCCCGTGCGCCTGGGCTGGCGCAGGTCGAGGCGGTCGGTGGCCCGGGCGCTGGCCGAGTGCTCGGGCGACCCGGCCTTCGAGCAGTACCTCGCGCGGCGGGCGATCGGCGCGCTGCCGTGGCACGAGCTCCGCGCGCTGAGCCCCGACCCGTGGGGCGCAGTCGCCGCGGGCGACTGCCGCGCGCTCGCCGACGCCGAGCTGCTGCGCCTCGGGCTCGAGCGGCCGCAGGCCGCGGCCTAGGGCGCCGTCCACGGTGGTAGAGTGCGCCGTGTGCGGCCCCATCAGGTGGGTCCCACTCGGCAGGGAGGTCCGGTGCGCAGCTTCGCTCTCGCGGCCCGCGGCGTCGTGCGTCTCACGCTCGTCCTCGCCCTGTTGCTGTGCGGTGCCGCCGCCGCGGCCGGCCCCGCCGCGGCCAAAGACTTCGCCCTCACCGACATCACCATCGACGCGACGGTGCTCCGCAACGGCGACGTCAAGGTGCACGAAGAGCGCACCGTCGACTTCAGCGGCACCTTCCACTACGTGTACTGGGACTACCTGAAGAAGGGCTCGGACGGCATCGTGATCGACGGCGCCGGCGGCCCTTCCGGGCCCTACACCCGCGGCCCCGACTCCCTCGTCGGGTCGTCCATGATCGTGCCCGACACCTACGCCGTGCAGGACGACCTCACGAGCGTGCGCGTGCAGCTGGACTTCGAGCTCACCGACATCGACGCACGGTTCTACGTGGACTACACGGCGCTCGGCGCGGCCAGGCGCTGGCAGGACATCGCCGAGCTCTACTGGCAGTTCATCGGCGACGACACGGCCGTCCCCGCCGACCACGCCGTCATCACCGTCCACCTGCCCGACGGCGTGACCAAGAAGGACGTGCGCGCCTGGACCCACGGCCCGCTGTGGGGCAACGTGACCATCCAGCCCGACGGCACGGTGGTGAGCGAGGTCGCGCCGCTGCCCGCCAACACCTTCGTCGAGCCGCGCATCCTGTTCCCCGCGGACGCCCTGAGCAAGGCGGCGCCTCAGGCGGCGCCCCGCCTCCAGGAGGTCCTGGCCGAGGAGAAGGCCCTGGCCGACGAGGCCAACCGCACGCGCACGTGGGCGCGCGTCAAAGTCGGGCTGTGGGCCATCCTGGGGTTCGGCGCGCCCATCGTCGCGCTGGTCCTCGTCGTCTTCCTGTGGGTCAGGTACGGGCGCGAGCCCAAGCCGCGGTTCAAGGCCGAGTACCTGCGCGACATCCCGCAGCCGCCGCTGCCGCCGGCCCTCGTCGGCTTCATCTGGCGGATGGGCAGCCCGTCGCGCGAGGACTCCACCGCGACCCTGCTCGACCTCGTGAACCGCGGCGTGCTCGAGATCGAGCGCGTGCAGACGGTTGAAGACGGCTTCTTCGGCGACCACACCGAGATCAGCTACCGGCTCACGCGGCAGCGCGACAAGGAGCGCGGGCTCGAGGAGTGGGAGGAGAACCTCCTGGACCTCGTGTTCGACGACATGGCCCACTCCGACAGCTTCGTGCTGAGCGAGCTCAAGGACGCCGTGAAGAAGCACCGCCAGGCTGTGGCCATGGGCTACAAGCAGTGGACCGGCAAGGTCAAGGAGGCCGGCGAGGAGCGCGGCTTCCTGAACGCCAGAGCCGACACCATGGCGTTCGTGGGCGCCGCGTTCGGCTTCGTGGCCGCGGTGGCCTCCGGCGCCGCGGCCGTGTTCAGCGAGTACTGGTGGTTCCTGCTGGGTCTCATCGTCAGCGTCGTGCTGATCTCCGTCTCGCGGACCATCAAGCGCCGTTCCGACGAGGCGGCCGAGCTGCACGCGCAGTACAAGGCGCTGGAGCGCTACATGAAGGACTTCGGCCGCATGCAGGAGAAGCCGCCGGACGCCGTCGTGCTGTGGGAGCAGTTCCTCGTGTACGCCGTCGTGTTCGGCATCGCCGACCAGGTCGTCAAGGACATGCAGGTCCGCATCCCCGAAGTGGTCCAGGACCCGGCGTTCGGGCGCATGAGCTGGCTCATGTTCCCCACGCACGGCGGCAGCTGGTCCGACTCGCCCTTCTCGCACATGAGCGACAGCTTCACCACGTCGCTGGCCGTGGCGACATCCTCGTCCTCGTCCGGGTCGGGCGGGGGCGGCGGCTTCTCCGGCGGCGGCGGGGGGGGCGGCGGCGGCGGCGGGTTCGGCGCCGGCTGACCCTCCGCGGGGACGGCGCGTGCGACGGCCGGCCGGCCCTCCAGTCCACGGGTGTACCCGCCGCTGCTGGGTTTATACTGCAGCGATAGTGGATAGGTTGCGCGCGTAGAGCGTCACCACTCCGCGGCCGCCGAGGCCGCCGGGGTGAGCCCAGGAGGGGGACATCATGGCCCGGCCCGACCCCACACGGTTCCGCGAGAAGACCCGTCTCGTCCAGACCGCAGTCGCCGCGGCGCGAGGCGCGGACCGTGACCACTACGACTTCTCCCGCGAGATCGCGCCCGGCGTACGCGTCGTGCCCGCCGATTCCTCCGGCTGCGCGCTGGCGTTCTCCCTGTGGACGCGGCCCGAGGACATCGCCGAGATCTGCGCCGACGCGGCCGTGCCGGTGGCGTCGGCCCTGCTGGCGATAGACGGCGTCCAGACGCGTGCGGCCGTGGACGCCGGCTGTCCCGTCCAGCTTTCACAGTTCACGAGGAGCCAGGCCCTGCCGGGCTGGTACTACGTGCTCCTCGACCAGACCGGCGAGCGCCGCCTCGACGAGGTGCTGCGCCGCCTGGTCCCGGGGGTCTCCGCAAGCGTGCTCGCCGCGTGAACCTGGTTCTCTGCCCCGCGGCGGCCGGCAGGCCGCGCCCCTTCTTCGGGGGGCGCGGCCCCAGCTTGTCTTCTGCTGAACCGTTTTGGCCCACGGTCTCGCCGGTATTAACGGTGTCGACCGTTCTCGCTGGTACCATGTCCGTCCCCGAACCGTCCGCGCGCTAGCGCAGCCAGACCACATCCACAGAGGGGCGGCCGGCCGGAGGGCAGCCGCCAGAAGGAGGAGCACAGGAGCCATGGCAGAGCCGTTCAAGAACACCCCGCCCGCGCCCGAGGACAAGGGCGCCATGACCGCCTCGAACATCGCCGCCGCGCTCGCCGGCGAGAG
>CAIXSE010000169.1 GCA_903921965.1 uncultured Thermoleophilia bacterium
ACGCCGAGCCCTTCTCCAGCGCCTCGGCGTACAGGAGCTCGTACTTCCCGTAGGTGCGGATGTCGCGGTAGAAGTGGTACTGGTGCACGCGCTTGGGCAGGTCGGCGACCAGGGTCGCCGTGTGCACCGCGGAGGTGCAGCAGTAGCGCGAGCAGTAGGTGTTGCCGCCCTCCACGTCCTCGCCCTGCCGGGAGCCGACGCAGTAGATGTAGGCGACGGTGTTCACGGGGCGGCCGTTGTACTCGAGCTCGCCGCCCGCCTCCACCATCTTCTTGAACTCGGCGATGGTGACGACGCCGTCGAGGCCCCAGCCGAGCTCGCCGTCGTCCGGCCGGTACACGTCGGCGCCGGTGGCGATGACGATGGAGCCGACGTCGACGGTGATCGTCTCGAGCTGGTCGCCGTTCTGCACGCCCAGCGTGACCTGGTAGTTGCCGAAGCTGCCGGCCTTGCTGACCAGCTCGGCCTGCGTGAACACGGTGATGCCCGGGTGGTTCCGGACCTTGGCCTCGAGCTCGGCGATGAGCGCGACGCCGTTGCGGCCATGCGGGTACATGTCCGTGAACTGGCCGACCCAGCCGCCGAGCATGGCCTCCTTCTCGATGAGGAAGACCTGGAGGCCGATCTCGGCGAGGCCCAGGGCGGCGCGCAGGCCGGTGATGCCGCCGCCCACCACGAGGCTCTTCGGCGTCGTCTCGACGACGATCGGCTCGAGCGGCTCGGTGAGGCGCGTGCGGTTGATGCCGGCCCGCACCAGGCGCAGGGCCTTCTCGGTCGCGCCGGTGTGGTCGTCGGTGTGCGTCCACGAGCACTGCTCGCGCACGTTCACCTGCGTGTACTGGAACGGGTTCATGCCGGCGCGCTTGGCGACGTCACGGAACGTGTAGGTGTGCAGCTTGGGCGAGCAGGAGGCGATGACGAGCCCGTCCAGGCCCTGCTCCCGCGCGTCGTCGATGATCTCGCTCTGGGTGGCGTCGGAGCAGGTGAACATGGCCGTCTTGGCGACGGTGACGCCGTCCTCCTTCTCGATGCCGGCGACGACCTCGTCCACATCGACGTAGTCGCCGATGTTGCCGCCGCACTGGCACACGTAGACGCCGATCTTCTTCGCGCTCATGAGGCCACCTTCACTTCCACTGCCTCGGGTACCGCGGCCGACGCGCCGGCCTCGGTCGCGCGGGTCCTCTCGATGTGCGCCGCGGCCTGTGCCACGGCGGCGCCGGCGTGCAGGATCGAGTCGGGGATGTCCTTGACGCCCGAGGCCGAGCCCGCGACGAAGACGCCCGGCAGATTGGTGCGGCCGGGGTCCATGTCGTCGTCGGCCTCGCCGACCCAGGCGAACTCGTCGAGCGCCAGCCGGCCCTCGTCGAACAGCTTCGTGACCTCGAGGTTCGGGCGCACGCCGGTGGCCAGCACGACCATGTCGTACTCGGCCTCGACGATGCCGCCGTCGCCCTCCACGTCCTCGTAGCGGACGACGAGGTTGCCGTTCTCGAGCTCGCTGATCCTGGCCACGCGGCCCTTGATGAACATGGCGCCCATGTCCCTGGCCTGCGTGTAGAACTCGTCGTAGCCCTTGCCCACCGCGCGCACGTCCATGTAGTGGACGGTCACGTCGGCCAGCGGCAGGGCGCCCATGACCAGCTGGTTGTGCTTGACGGAGTACATGCAGCAGAT
>CAIXSE010000170.1 GCA_903921965.1 uncultured Thermoleophilia bacterium
ATCGTGGTCAAGCTCACGCTGCCGGTGCTGGAGAAGCTCGGCTTCGCCGAGGACGCCATCTTCACCACGCTCGAGAACCGCATGAAATGCGGGCTCGGCAAGTGCGGCCGCTGCAACATCGGGCCCGTGTACGTCTGCAAGGACGGGCCCGTCTTCACCGCCAGGCAGATGAAGGAGCTGCCGCCGGAGTTCTGAGCCGGCCGGCGGCTACGCTCGAAGGTCCCGAGGCCGGGGCGCCCCTGCGGCGCCCCGGCTTCGTCGTCTCTGCGGCCGCCTCGACGCGGGCGTCGGCGCTCGAGACGTCGGACGCTCGCGGGGTTCCCGTCGCGCCCCTGCTCAGTGCTATCGTCATGCACGCAGGGGCGACGGCGCGTGGGATGCCGTGCGCCGCCATGGTCGTTGACCGACGTGACGAGAGGCCGGAGTCCAATGGACACCTGGTGGATCGACGAGCCGGACCTGCAGGGATGCGCGAACCCCTCCGAAGAGGAGCTCGAGACGTTGCGGCGTGACGGCTTCGGGGTGCTCGTCTCACTGCTGGACGAAGAGGAACAGTCGCCTCGCTACGACATCGTCGCTGCCGCAGCTTCCGGGTGGGTGCGTCACGCAATCCCCGTCAAGGACTTCCAGGCGCCCACTGTCGAGCAGCTCGAACAGTTCGTGACGCTGGTCTCTGGGCTCCCCCCAGGGACCAGGACGGTCGTCCATTGCCAGGGCGGATCCGGCCGGACCGGGACATTCGCTGCCGCCTACTGGTGCGCGAACGGTCTGTCGGCGTCGGACGCGATCGCCCACGTCAGGAAGGCCAGACCCCATGCTGTCGAGACTTCGGAGCAAGAGGCCGCCCTCGAGGCCTTCTGCATGGAGCGGACGCACCCGACGCGACACGTCATGCACCCGCGCCCCCTTGGCCGCACCGGCCTCACGATCTCGCCCGTCGGCCTGGGCTGCTGGCAGTTCTCCCAGGGCCGGAACCTCACCGGCAAGATGTGGTCGGTCCTCGGCCAGGGGGCCATGGACGACATCGTCGCGGCGGCGCTGCGCGGCGGCATCACGTGGTTCGACACGGCCGAGGCCTACGGCGACGGGGCGTCGGAGCGCGCCCTCGCCGCCGGCCTGCGCCACGCGGGCGTCGAGCCTGGCCAGGTGGTGGTCGCGACCAAGTGGCTGCCGATCCTCAAGCCCGCCCGCGACCTGCGCCGCAACATCGGTACACGCAACGCCTGCCTCGCCCCGTATCCGGTCGACCTGTACCAGGTGCACATCCCGTGGAGCACCTCCCCGGTCGCGGCGCAGATGCGCGAGATGGCCACCCTGGTCCGCGCCGGCAAGGTGCGCGCCGTCGGCGTCAGCAACTTCTCGGCGAAGCGCATGGCGCAGGCCGGCGCGGCGCTGCAGGCGGAAGGCCTGCCGCTCGCCTCCAACCAGGTGCGCATCAACCTGCTCGAGCGCAGCGTCGAGGCGAACGGCGTCCTCGACCTCGCCCGAGAGCGCGGCGTCACCCTCATCGCGTACTCGCCGCTCGCCCAGGGCGTGCTGACGGGGCGCTACCACGATGATCCGGCGAAGGCGCGAGCCCTGCCCTACGGGCGCCGCTCGCGCCTGAGCCCCTCAAGCCGCTTCCTCACACCGCAGGGGCTGGCGCGCTCAGCGCCACTCATCGCCGGGCTACGCGCCGTCGGCGAGGCACACGGCGCCACGCCCGCCCAGGTGGCCTTGGCGTGGCTCGTCACCTACTACGGTGAGACCGTCGTCGCTATTCCGGGCGCCTCGCGAGCGGAGCAGGCATCCGAGGCGGCCGCAGTCATGGACCTGCAGCTCACCGCGGACGAGGTCGAGCGCATCGACCGCCTCTCGGCCGCGATCGCCCACAGGTAGGCGGCCGGCGCAGGCACCGCAGCGAGCGTGCCGGGCGGCGGGCGTCAGGTCGGCGCAGTGGCGCGGCGCCGGACCTCCGCGAGTGCGTCGGCCACATCGAGTGCGAGCGCCCAGCGGTCCAGATACCCCTGGTCGAGGACGTCGCCCTGGAACTCGTAGACGCCGGTCGCATCGTCGAGTTGCTTCTGGCTGCCACCCGACAGGGCGGACCAGCGGAGTTTCATGAGGATGGTGTCTTCCGGGGCGGAGACGACCAGGCGAAGCCCCAGCGCGTCGATGGTGGTGCGTCGCGCGAACCTCTCCCGGTCGTACTCCTCGTCCTTCAGAAGCCAGAAGTCGGCCTTGTCGCCGGTGACGGGATCGATGAGGTTGAAGGTGGATGCCCGCCGGACGGCCTCTGCAACCGCTCGTTCGTCCAGATAGAGATCGGGTGCCGCGAGCGCACTGACAAGGCCTGCGGCATCAGCCGCCGTCACGCTGATGACGATATCGACGTCGTGACTGGCCCGTGGTACGCCCTGCGCGCTGCTCACGATGGACCCGGTGAGCATGTACGGGACGCCGGCCCGGTCGAGGGCACCGACGATACGGGTCAGGAGCGCCTGTTCCGACACTTCTCGAGCTGCTCCAGGTAGATGCGCTGCTGCTCTGCAGGGCCGGCATCCGGGAACCTCTGCCGTATGCCGGCGCGGAGCAGCTCGTGGCTCTGCTCTGTGAGTTCGAACGCCTTGAGCAGGCGCCCTTCGGGGGTCATGCGGCGGAGCGCCGCCAGGTAGACGGCTCGGTTGGCGTGAGGCTTGGGGTCCACGAACGAAGGATAGCACCGCCCCGGGTCGGCGAACCCCGGACGCTCCCGCGCTTGACTCCGCCGGCCGCAGCTCCCACCGTTGAGGAGTGAGAGAGGTCCGCACAACGGGCAGCTTGCGGCGCGGCGGCGAGGCGTACGGCCGGCCCCGGGGCGCCGTGGCGCGTCGCCGCCCCCGGCGTGCCGCGGCGGCGCTCGGGACGTACCTGCTGCTGCTCGGCCTCGCGGCGTGCGCACTCGCGCCCGGCGCTCCGGCAGCGGCGCCGGCCTACCACGTCTACTTCGGCGACCTGCACGGCCACACCCAGTTCTCGGACGGCAAGGGCACGCCGGAGCAGGCCTACGCGCAGGCCGCCGCGGGCGGCGCGGACTTCCTGGCGCTCACCGACCACCGCGAGGGGCTGACGGCGGCCGAGTGGGAGCGCACCCGGGCCGCGGCCGCCGCGGCGACCACCGCGGACTTCGCCGGGCTGGCGGCCTTCGAAGTGAAGCCGCCCGTCGGCCACCTGAACGTCTACGACAGCGCCGAGCTGCCGCCCATCGGCCTCGACGGCGCCGCGCTGTACGACTGGATCGCCGCGCGCGGCGCCGCCGCCCAGTGGAACCACCCCTTGCGCAACAGCGAGGACTTCGCCGGGTTCGCCTACCGGACCCCGGCGCGCGACGCCGCCATCTGCCTCCTCGAGGTCGTCAATCACGGCAGCGTCCCGCTCGAGCCCGACTACGAGGCGAGCTACATCCGTGCCCTGGACAAGGGCTGGCACGTGATGCCGTCGGCGAACGGCGACGTCCACGACGCGACGTGGATCACCGGCAACGACGAGCGCACCGCCCTGCTCGCCGGGGCCCTCACGCCCGCCGGTCTGTACGAGGCCATGCGGGCGCGGCGCGGGTACGCGACCAGGGTCGCCGGCCTCGTCGTCGACTACCGGCTCGGCGGAGCCGTCATGGGGTCGGAGCTCCGCTCCCGGAAGGGCAGACTCACGGTCGCGGTGCACGTCCGTGAGCGCGACGCCGCCGCGGGACTCTCGCTGAGCCGCCTCGACGTCGTCACGAACGGCGGCAGGGTCGTGGCCACGAGCAGGAAGAGCGGCACGTCGCTGGACTGGACGGCGCGCATCCCCGTGACGCAGGGGCGCTACTACTACCTGCGCGTCTGGGTGAAGTACCTCGGGGCACTCCAGATCGAGACCGCCTGGACAGCTCCCGTCTGGGTGACGGCGCCGTCCGGGGCCGCTCGCCGCTGAAGCGGAGCGGCCTCACCGGTGGACGGCGCTCCTCCGGTAGTATTCGCTCACCGACGACGAGCATGCCGGGGAGGCGAGCGGGTGAGCGACGACGCCACGCAGAAGCCCTACCGCCCGCTGCGGCTGGAGCCGCTCCGGCTGCGCGTCGAGCGCAACCGCATCAGGTTCGCCGTCTTCCTCGCCGCGTTCGTCGGCGGGTCTGCGCTGATCCTCACGGGCGCGTTCATCGCCGTGCCCGGCTCGCTGATCGGGCTCGTCGTGGACTCGCCGGACTACTACCCCTCGCTCGGCATCGTGCTGGGTGTGGTCTTCGGACTGCTGCTCGTGGCCGGCGGCATCGCGGCGGCGGCGCAGGTGCTCAACGCCGAGCACTGGGTCCGCAGCCGGTTCAGCGGCTCGGACCTCGACCCCAAGGACCAGCCGGCGCTCGCCCGCGCGGTGGAGGAGATGGCCATCGCCGCCGGCCACCCCCAGCCGCCGCGCCTGCTGCTGCTCGACGTGGCCAGCGTGAACGCCTGCGCCATCGGCGCCAGCCGCAGGCAGCCGGTCATCGGGGTGACGCGCGGCTTCCTCGAGACCTTCACGCCGGCCGAGCAGCAGGCGGTGATCGCCATGCTGATGGCACGGATCACGCGCGGCGACATCCTCGTCGGCACCGCGCTCGCCGCCCTGATGGGCCCGCTCAAGTACCTGCGCATGCTGCGCAAGGCGCCCAAGGAGGCGGCCGCCGCCTTCGACCCCGGCTGCGCCGCCCAGGGCTGCGCGGCCGCCGACGGGTGCGGCGACCTGGGCGACGGCTGCTCGGACATCGGCGACGGCGACGGCTGCGGCGGCCTCATCGTCGCCGTGCTGTTCGTCGCGCTGGTGGCAGCGCTCACCTGGCTCGCGATCATCATCGCCACGTGGCTCGTCACCGTCTGGGGCCGCGCCCTGCAGCGCACCGGCCACGAGAAGGCCGACGCCGAAGGCATGCTGCTCCTGCGCGACCCGGTGCCGATGCTGTCGGCCCTGCGCAAGGCCATCGCCTCGTCCAACGAGGTCGCCGACGGCGACCCGTCGTACGACGGCATCTTCTACGCCCCCACCAGCGGCACGCCGGCCATCGAGAAGGTGGAGCGCCGGCGCTACGACCGCCTCCGCGAGGTGCTCGGCATCGAAGGCCTCGCGGCGGATGCTCTCCCCGGCGAGGGCTCCTGAGGCCGGCCGGGGCGCGAGCGCCGGGCCCCCCGGTGTCGTACCATGCGGCCACCAGTCCCACACGCCAGCCGACCCGACACAGGAGGCGACCGCCGCCATGCTGTACGCAGGCCACTTCTCGTTCACCACCGCAGAGACCGAAGAGGACGGACCGTCGCACGGCGTGTTCACGTGCCTCGCCGAGGCCGAGGACGTCGACGCCGCGCTCGAGAAGCTGCGGGCGCTCA
>CAIXSE010000171.1 GCA_903921965.1 uncultured Thermoleophilia bacterium
GCAGTTCTTCACCGTCATGTTGGTGACGGCGGCCGTCTTGCTGCCGATGTTCATCGCCAGGTTGGCGCCGTAGCTCTGGAACTGGAGGCCGTCGAAGGTGGCGTTGGAGGCGCCGGCGATCGGGCCCTGCAGCTGGAGGACCGCGCCGGGGCCGTAGTAGCTGGCGCCGGCGATGGCGTTCATGGGGCCGGCGAGGCGGTAGGTGCCGGCGGGGAAGTAGACCTTCTGGCCGGCGGCCACGGCGGCGGTGGCGGCCTTGGCGATGGCGGCGCGGTCATCGGTGAGGCCGTCGGCCTTGGCGCCGTAGTCCTTGACGGAGAAACCGGGAGTGGCGGCGACGGCGGCGGAGGCGATCACCGTGAGGGCCAGGAGGGCTGCCGCGAGGAGAAGAGCCGCCTTGTACATTTGCCAGTTCCTTCCGGAGTGGAGAGCGGGGGCTCTCCGGTTGAACTCTCGGAACTGGCATCGGGCGTAGGCGCGTACCCACGATGAAGCGGGTTTCCCTGGTTTGGGGGCAGGTTTACCTAGGTACTCTGGGTATCCCGGCGGGAAGGCCGCGGGAGCGGTGGGTGCGGCGGTCCTGAGGGCCGCCGGGCGATGGCCGTCGGGCGGCCGCTCGGACGGTCTCTCAGGCTCGAGGGAGGACGGTCCGGGCCAAGCGGCGGCGAGCGTGGCGCGAGCCTGAACGCCCTGGGTACCGAATGGGTACCGCGGTGTTTACCCAGGTACTACCGTTGTCAGATGAGGCAACGGTCTCATGCGCGCCGGGACGTATCCAGGCAAGGCGGGGCGACCGGGGGCTGCGGCGACCGGCGGGCCTGGCTGCGACAGGCGGGCCGGGCGGGAACCGGGAGGGCGCGGTCGAGGCCCGCGGGACCGCCGCGGCGGCCGGTCAGGCCTGCTGCTCGGCGGCGAAGGCGCGCGCCTGCACCTCGTACATGCGCGCGTACCGGCCGCCGAGGGCGACCAGCTCGTCGTGGGTACCGCTCTCGACGATGCGGCCCTCGTCCATGATGTGGATCCGGTCGGCGTTGCGCACCGTGCTGAAGCGGTGGCTGATGAGCACGACGGCGCGGTCCTCCGCGAGGGTGCGGATGTGTTCGAACACCTCCCACTCCGCGACCGGGTCGAGGGCGCTGGTGGGCTCGTCGAGCACGAGGATCTGGGCGTCGCGGACGAAAGCCCGGGCGAGCGCCACCTTCTGCCACTCACCCACGCTCAGCTCCTCGCCCTCGCGGAACCAGCGGCCGAGCGGCGTGTCGTACCCCCTGGGGAGGTGCGTGATGACCTTGTCGGCGCCGGCGCGCCGCGCCGCCTCGGTGACCGCCGCGGTCGTGGCATCCGCGCCGGGCGGCAGGTCGACGTTGCCCATGCGGATGTTCTCGCTGGCGGTGGACTGGTACTTGGCGAAGTCCTGGAAGATCACGCTCATGCTGCGCCGTAGTTCGTCGACGTCGTAGGCGCGCAGGTCCTCGCCGTCGAGGGTGACCGTGCCCTCCGTGGGGTCGTACAGGCGGCACAGCAACTTGACGAGCGTGGTCTTGCCGGAGCCGTTCTGCCCCACCAGGGCGGCGACCTCGCCGGGCCGCACCGTGAGGTCGATGCCCTCGAGCGCGGTGCGCTGGCTGTCGGGGTAGCTGAAGTCGACGCCCCGGAAGCTGATGCCCTCTCGCATCGGGCGCGGGAGCGCCGCGGGGTGCTCCGGAGAGACGATGTGCGGCTCCAGCGTCATGAAGTCGTGGTAGTACGTGAGGAAGAGGTTGTCCTCGTACAGGCCGGCGAGCCCCTGAAGCACGCTCTGCAGCGCCGTGAGGCCCTGCTGGAACGCCTGGTAGTACATCACCATCGACCCAAGGCTGATGGCGCCGGCGATGGTCTGCCAGGCGATGAGCGCGAACGTGGCGAACGTGGCGACCACCGCGACGGACGCCGCCGCGAAGTCGGCGAGGGCGCGCCGCCGGGCGATGCCGATGCGCTCCTTGCGGAGCACGGCGCGCAGGTCGCGGAACGCTACGCGGAAGAGCTCGCCGAGACCGAAGAGGCGCACCTCCTTGGCGTGGTCACCGGCGGTGAGGAGCCAGTGCGCGTACCACGCCTGCCGCTCGGTCTCGGTGCGCCGCCGCTGCCAGGCGTACATGAGGCGGGAGGTGCGCACGCGCACCAGCGCGCCGGGCACGGCGGCGACCACCACGATCACGCCCACGATCCAGTGGAGCGTGAACAGCAGGCTGGCCATGGCGACCATGGAGATGGTGGCCTGGGTCGTGGCGAGCAGGTCGTTCACGATCTTCGTCGGCCGCGCGGGCGCCTCGCTCTGGGCCCGCTGCAGGGTGTCGTAGTAGGCGGGGTCCTCGTAGTACTGGAGGTCCACGGCGATGGACTTGGAGTGGATGATGTCGCTCACGTGGTCGGTGACGATCTGGCCGAGCGCCTCCGAGGTGAGGGACGCGAGCGACCGCAGGAGGGCGGCGCCGAGGCCGACGAGGGCGGCCAGCACGATGTAGAAGGCTGCTTTGCGGAAGGCCGCGGCGTGGTCCTGTTCGGAGGCGCCCTGCGTGACCGCGTCCACGATGAGCTTCATCAGGTAGACGGTGATGAGGGGCACGATGCCCTGGAGGACGGCGAGGACGGCGTTGAGCGCCGTCCAGCCCGGGGCGGCATGCCACACCAGGCGCACCGCC
>CAIXSE010000172.1 GCA_903921965.1 uncultured Thermoleophilia bacterium
ACGCTGCCGGAGCGCAGCGCGACCATGGCAGGGTGCTCCTCGCCGGGAAAGTCGCTGCCGTCGGCCCGCATCGCCCGCCAGCGCGGGTCGGTGGAGGTCCGGCCCTGCAGCTGGTCGAGGGACAACCCGAGGATGCGCTCGGCCGCAGGGTTGGCCGAGGTGATGCGCCCGTCGGCCGCCTGCAGGACGACGCCTTGCTCCATGGTCTCGAAGACGCGGCGGAGCTGCTCCTCGGTGGCGGCGAGCCGCTCGGCGGCCTTGCGACCCGCGCTCACGTCGTGCCCGGTCCCGACGACGCCGGCGATGCTCCCGTCGGGCAGGCGCAGCGGCGACCACGCGGTCTCGTAGGTGCGCCGTTCGGCGCTTCCCACGGTCACCGTGGTGGCGACGCGCTCTCCGGCGAGGGCGCGGGCGGCGAGCTCCCGCAGGGCCGCGCCCTGCTTTTCGGGCGCGTGCTCGGCGAGGCGGTCGCCGAGGGTCAGCTCGCCCCCGGTGAGGTCCCTGACCATCGCGGCGTGCGCCTCGTTGAAGGCGAGGTAGCGCAGGTCGCGGTCGACGGCGAAGAACGGACCGCCGTCCTCGGCGACGGCCGCCACGACGGCCGCCGCGTCGGCGGCGCTCAGGGCTGGAGGTGTGGCGTTGCTCGCGGAAGCCCGGTCCATGTGCGTGTCTCTCGATGCGTCGCGTGCCCGCGGCCCCGGTGCGGCGGCCGCCCGCGACCATCCTACCGCCGGCAGGCTGGGCGTACGGCACGCCGGCGCGTAGTCTTGCGGGCGTGAGAGCGTCGGCCGAGGGAGGGACGGCATGCGGTACCCGTACGTGATCGACGGCAGCGTGGGCAGCCACGTCGCGCTGCCGGCCATGCACGAGGTGCGCCAGCGCTTCGACCTCCTGCCGGAGGTCGACGCCCTGGCGGAGCTCGGGCGGCAGTGGGGGCGCGCGGCGCAGCAGCTCGCGCCCCTCAAGCACGGCGCCCGCGTCGCGGTCGCCGTCGGCAGCCGCGGCATCACCGACGTCGTGCCCGTGGTGCGCGACGTCGTCGCGCGGCTGCGGGCGGCGGGCTGCGAGCCCTTCGTAGTCCCCGCCATGGGCTCGCACGGCGGCGCCACGGCAGAAGGTCAGACCGCCGTGCTCGAGAGCCTCGGCGTGACGCAGGAGGCCGTGGGCGCGCCGGTCCGCGCCACCATGGACGTCGTGCAGCTCGGCGTCTTCGACGGCATCCCGCTCTATCTGGACAGGTACGCCTGGGACGCCGACGGCATCGTGCTCGTGAACCGCGTCAAGCCGCACACCGACTTCCACGGCCACGTGGAGAGCGGCCTGATGAAGATGATCGTCATCGGCCTCGGCAAGCAGGATGGCGCGGAGCACTACCACCGGCTGAGCGTGGTCCGCGGCCTGCACGACACCGTCCCGACGGCGGCGCGGGCGCTGCTCGAGCGCACCCACGTCCTGTTCGGCGTCGCCCTGGTCGAGAACGAGGCCCACCGCACGGCTGTCGTGCGCGTAGCGACGCCGGAGGAGGTCGAGGAGGTGGAGACGGAGCTCCTCGACCTGGCCCGGCGCCACCTCCCGGACCTGCCCGTCGACGACATCGACCTCCTGGTCCTCGACGAGATGGGCAAGGACATCAGCGGCAACGGCCTCGACCCCAACGTCACCGGCCGCAACATCACGCCGTGGGCGGCCAAGCCGGCGCGCCCGCGCGTCTCGCGCATCTTCGTGCGCCGGCTCACCGAGGCCTCGCACGGCAACGCCTGCGGCCTCGGCTGCGTGGACGCCGTCCCCCTCGCCTTCCTGGACGGCTTCGACCACGCCGCGACGGTGATGAACGGCTTCACCTCGGCGGCGCCCGAGGACGGCAAGATGCCGCTGGTGTTCGCCTGCGACCGCGACGCCGTGACCTCGCTGCTCACGGCGTTCCGCCCGTGCCTGCCGGAGGACGTGCGTGTGGTGTACGCGCGCAACACGCTCGACGTCGCGCGCCTCTGGGTCTCGGCCGGCTGCCTGCCGGTGCTGCGCACGCAGCCGGCCTGCGAGGTCGACCCGGCGCCGCGCGAGCTGGCCTTCGACGGCGAGGGCGGGCTGGTCTCGCCGTTCCTGACCGGCTGACCTCGCGCTTCAGACTTCCGCGTCGCCTGCGCGCCGCGGGGCGACCCCGCCGGCGCGGAGGCGGCCTCCGGGTCGCCGGGCCGCACGACCCGGGGTACCATGGGTGCTCACCAGGCGACGGGCGAGCTGGGGGAGTCGTGGCCGGCACAACTGAGCGCAGAGCGCGCACCAGAGGCGCACGGGCGGCCGTCCTGGCCTTCGCGGCC
>CAIXSE010000173.1 GCA_903921965.1 uncultured Thermoleophilia bacterium
CGACCGTGATACTCTTGCTGCTGGTCCTGACGACGGAAGAAGCGCCGGAGGAACGCGACGATGGGCATCTTCAGGAAAGCTGAAAAGAAGCTGGAGGGCTTCGTCGAGGGCGGCTTCGGACGCGCCTTCAAGTCGAGCGTTCAGCCGGTCGAGCTGGCACACAAGCTGGCCAAGGAGATGGGCGACAACAAGACGGTCGGCGTCTCCAACGTCTACGTGCCCAACGAGTTCGACGTGTACCTCGGGCAGGCCGACTACGAGCAGCTCTCGGCCTTCGCCGACGCGCTCAAGGCCGAGCTCTCCAACTACGTGACCGCCTTCGCGCGGCGCGAGGGCTGGACCCTCGTGGCGCCGCCGCGCATCGAACTGCACCGCGACGACGACCTGCACGTGGGCGAGTTCGGCATCGCCACGCGCACCGTCAACGCCCCCCTCGAGGCGGCCGCCCCGGCCTACGTGCCGTCGGCCGCCCCCGTGGCGGCGGCAGCCGCGGCCGGCCCCATGGTCGACCAGACGGTCCTGTACCAGGACGCGCCCGCCGTGGCCGCGCCCGCGCCCGAGCCGCGCCGCGCGCCGGCCCTGCGCGCCGCCCTGCGCGGCCCGCAGGGCGAGTGGGACCTGCGCGGCGAGGTCACGGTCATCGGGCGCAGCCGCCGCTGCGACATCGTGCTGGCCGACCCCAACGTGTCCCGCCAGCACGTCGAGATCAGGCACCAGGGCGACGGGTTCATGCTCCGCGACCTCGGGTCCACCAACGGAACGCGCCTCAACCGGCGCGACGTCAAGCAGGCCGTGCTCCAGCACGGCGACCGCATCGAGGTCGGCGCCACGGAACTGCTGTTCGAGAGGCTGCCGTGACGCCGGCGGCGAGGTGAGCGCGGGCGCAGCCGCGAGCTGCCCGCGCAGCGGGAGACGCCCATGATCGACATCGTCCTGCTCGTCCTCAAGATCGGCGTGCTGATCCTGCTCTACCTCTTCATCTGGTTCGTGGTGAAGCGCGCCGTGGGCAACGTGCGCACGCCGGCCGGGGCCGGGGCCGTGGTGGCCGCCGCCCCCGACGTGGCGCTCCCCGACGGCTCGCGGGCCCTCGCGCCGGCCGTGACCTCCGCAGAACGCGACGCGCGCCGCGAGACGCGCCTCAGCGAGCGCACCATCGCCGGGGAGAAGCTCGATTTCACCGGCCACATCGAGCCGCGACTGATCGTCGAGAGCAGCCCCATCGTCCCTCCGGGCGTGATGTTCCCCCTCCAGGGCTGGGTCACCGTCGGCCGCGCCCCCACCAGCGACATCGTGCTGGACGAGAACTACGTCTCCAGCACCCACGCACGCTTCGTGCCGCGCGGCCAGTTCTACTTCGTCGAAGACCTGGGCAGCACCAACGGCACGTTCGTCAACGAGAAGCCGGTCACCGAGGCGCAGTTGCGGTTCGAGAGCCGCGTGCGCATCGGCGAGACGGTCTTCCGTTACGAGGAGTAGCGCGCCCGTGCCGCTCGTCACCCGACACGGTGCGCTCAGCGACATCGGTCTGCACCGCAAGACCAACGAGGACTCCTACGTGGCGGCCCCGCCGCTGTTCGCCGTGTGCGACGGCATGGGCGGGGCCCAGGCCGGCGAGGTCGCGAGTTCCCTGGCGGCCGAGACGCTTGCCGCCGGCGTCACCGCCGGCGTCCCGCTGCTCGTGGCGGCCGAACAGGCCAACGCGGCCGTGTTCGCGCGCGCCGGCGCCGACGTGGCCCACGCCGGCATGGGCACCACGCTCACGGCCGTGATCGTCGAGGGCGACCTGGGGCACTTCGTCCACATCGGCGACAGTCGCGCCTACCTGCTGCGCGACGGCGGCCTCCAGCAGCTGAGCGACGACCACTCGCTGGTCGGCGAGATGATCCGCGACGGCCGTCTCACCGAAGAAGAGGCGGCCGTGCACCCGCACCGCAGCATCCTCAGCCGGGCGCTCGGCACCGAGCCTGTCGTGCGCATCGACGAGTTCGAGGTCGACCTGCTCGGCGGCGACGTGCTGCTGCTGTGCAGCGACGGCCTGTGCGGCGTGGTGCCGGTGCCCGTGCTCGCGAGGCACCTGGGCCGCTCGGACCCGCAGGAGGCCGCCACGCGGCTCATCGACGAGGCCCGCAAGGCCGGCGGCCCCGACAACATCACCGCCGTCGTCGTCCGCCTGGAGACGCCGGAGCCCGGTCCGCCGGGAGAGGACGAGATCACGCTCGTCGAGCCGATCGGGGACGACGAGGTCACGCGGGTGTCCCCGCCTCCCTCCCTCGCCGACACCGTGCCCGAGATCGAACCCGCCGACGACCCCTACGAGGCCGTAACGCAGCCTGGGCGCGCCCCGGCCGTGGAAGACACGCTCTTCGTGAGCGGCGCGGCCGCGAGCGGCGCCGGCGCGGCGGCCGGCACGGCGCCCCTCGGCGCCGCACTGCCGGGAGCGCCGGACGCGC
>CAIXSE010000174.1 GCA_903921965.1 uncultured Thermoleophilia bacterium
GGACGTGTCGTTCAGGTTCGGGAAGCCGATCGGTCCCGACGTCCGCGTCGCCGACATCCTCCTCGAACGCGCCGGGGAGGCAGCATGTCTGGCCTGAAGCCGCACGAGATCGAGGTCCGCAGCATGGAGATCATCGACGGTCTCCTGCCGGCGGGCGACTGGGACGCCGGCCAGCTCGCGGTGGTCAAGCGGCTCGTGCACACGAGCGGCGACCCCTCGCTGGCGGAAGAGGTGCGGTTCTCCGCCGGCGCCGTCGAGGCGGGCGTGGCCGCGCTGCGCGCCGGCGCGCCGGTGTTCACCGACACGCAGATGGCGAGGATGGGCATCAACCGGGACCGCGTGGCCGCGCTGGGCGGGACGGTGGAGTGCCTGATCTCGGACGAGGCGGTGGCGGCCGAGGCGAAGCGGACCGGCCGTACGCGTGCGGCCACGGCGATGCGCACGCTGGGCGACCGGCTGGACGGTGCGGTGGTCGCGCTGGGCAACGCCCCGACGGCGCTGCGCGAGGTGCTGGCGATCGCTGCCGAGGGCGCGGCGCGACCGGCCCTGGTCATCGGCATGCCGGTGGGCTTCGTGGACGCGGCCGAGTCGAAGGACGCGCTGATCGAGTCGGACCTGACGTACATCGCGGTGCACGGCACCCGCGGCGGAAGCCCGCTGGCGGCGGCGACGGTGAACGCGCTGCTGCGCGTGCTCGCGGGGGAGTGAGCGGGGGCGACGTGACCGGGACGGCCGGACAGACTGCGAAGACGGCGGGGTCGGTCCGCGCGGCGGAAGCCGGGCAGGCCGCGGAGCCTCGCGGCGGCCTGACCACGGGCACGTGCGCCGCCGCCGCCGCGAAGGCGGCGGCCCTGGCGCTCGCCGGCTCGCCCTGTCACGCCGTCGAGGTCGAGCTGCCGGGTGGCGACGTCGTCACCCTGGCCGTCGAGTGGACGGAGCGGCCGCGACACGGCTGCGCCCGCGCGGCCGTGGTGAAGGACGCGGGCGACGACCCCGACGTGACCCACGGCATGACCGTCGTGGCCCAGGTAGAGGTGCTCGAGAGCGCCGGCGCGGCCGCGGCCGCCGCCGAGCTCGACGGTGTCTTCTTCGCCGCCGGCCCGGGCGTCGGCACGGTCACCCGGGCCGGCCTGCAGATCGCCCCGGGCGAGCCCGCCATCAACCCCGTGCCGCGCCGCATGATCGCTGGCGCCGTGCGCGAGGTGCTGCCGGAGGGCGCGGTCCGCGTCACCGTCGGCATCCCCGGCGGCGAGGAGACGGCCCGCCGTACCTTCAACCCGCGGCTTGGCATCGAGGGCGGCCTGTCGGTCCTCGGGACGTCCGGGCGCGTGGTCCCGAAGTCGGAGGACGCCTGGCTGCGCTCGCTGCTGCCGCAGGTCGACATGGCCTTGGCGGAGGGTCACACGACGCTGTACCTGGCGCCCGGCACGTTCGGCGAGCGCGCCGCCCGCGAGCAGCTGGGCGCGCCCGAGACGGCCATCGTGCAGTGCTCCAACTTCGCCGGCGACGTGCTCGACCACTGCGCCGACAGAGGGGTCGAGCGGGTCGTGCTGGCGGGGCACGCCGGCAAGCTCGTCAAGCTCGCGGCCGGCATCTGGAACACGCACAGCCGCTACGGCGACGCGCGGCTCGAGACGCTGGCGGCGCTGGCGGCCGCCGCGGGGGCGCCGCCCACGGTCGTGACGAAGCTGCTCGACCTGCCGACCGCCGAGGCGGCCGCGGAGCTGCTCGCCGAGACCGCCCTCGGCGACGTCTGGGACGACGTGGCCGACCGCGTCGTGCGGCGCGCCGGCGAGCGCGTCGCGAAGCGCGCGGCGGAGCTGCCGCTGTGCGACTGCGCCATCGTCGCCTACGACGGCGCGGTCCTCGGCCGCTCGGCGGCGCTGCGCGCCGCCCCGGCGGCCTCGCCGGCGCCGTCCGGCCCACCCGCCCTCGAGCTCACCGTCGTGGGCGTCGGTCCCGGCGCCGACGAGTGGCTCACGCCGGCGGCGTGGCGCGCCGTGCGCGCCGCCGAGGTCGTCGCCGGCGGACGGCGCCAGCTCGAACGCTTCGCCCCGGCCGGCGCCGAGCGCATCGTCGTCGGCGCGAGCATGGACGAGGTGGCCGCGGCGCTGCGCGAGCGCGCCGGCCGCCGCGTCGTCGTCCTCGCCAGCGGCGACCCCGGGTTCTACGGCATCGCCGCCACGTTGCGCCGGCTGATCCCCGAGGCGGCGCTGCGCGTGCTGCCCGGCATCAGCTCCGTGCAGCTCGCCGCCGCCCTCGCCGGCCGCCCCTGGAGCGACCTGGCCTTCGCCAGCGCTCACGGCCTCGACACGGCCGGCGTCGTGCAGGCGGCCGCCGCGCATCCGCACGTGCTCTCGCTCAGCGACGCGGCGCACCCGCCGCAGGCCATCGCCGCCGCGCTCGTGGCCGCCGGCCTCCAGGCGCGTGTCACCGTCGTCGAGCGCGCCGGCCTGCCGGACGAGCGCATCACCGCCGGCGACGCCGCCGCCATCGCCGCCGGCGAGTTCGACGGCCTCTCCGTGACCTTCATCGACCGGGAGGAGCGTCCATGACGGCTCTCGACACCGGGAGCGACCGCGGGCGCGACGCCGTGCCGCCGGGCCTTCCCGACGACCTGTTCACCCGCGGCGACGCCCCGATGACCAAGGCCGAGGTCCGCGCCGTCACCATGTCGGCGGCGCGGCTGCGCCCGGACGGCCGCGTCATCGACGTCGGCGCCGGCACCGGCAGCATGACGGTCGAGGCGGCGCTGCTCTGCCCTCAGGGCCACGTGGTGGCCGTCGAGCGCGACCCGGCGGCTCTCGAGGTGCTGCGCCTGAACCTCGAGCGCTTCGGGCTGGACAACGTCACCGCGGTCGACGGTCACGCGCCCGCCGTGTTCGAGGACGCCGCGGTGTTCCCCGCGGCCTCGTTCGACTGCGTCCTCGTCGGCGGCAGCGGCGGCAAGCTGGCCAAGATCCTCGAGGAGGCTGCTGGACTGCTCGTCCCGTCCGGACGGATCGTCTGCAACAGCATCTGCATCGAGACGACCGCGACGGTGGCGGCGGCGCTGCGCAAGCCGCCGTGGACCGCGTTCGCCTGCAGCCAGGTGGCCGTCGCGCGCGGCGTGCCGGCCGGCCCGCTGCTGCGCTTCGAGGCGCTGAACCCCGTGTGGGTGACGAGCGCCGTCCTCGGAGGCGCGCAGTGACGTCGGCGCCCGCCGCCGGCCCGGCCGTCATCTACGGCGTCGGCGTCGGCCCCGGCGACCCCGGTCTGCTCACCGTGCGCGCCGTCGAGGTCCTGCAGCACGTGACGGCGGTCATGACGCCCGCGCCCAAGCGCGGCGGGGAGA
>CAIXSE010000175.1 GCA_903921965.1 uncultured Thermoleophilia bacterium
ACAGCAGCCACGTGTGCCCCGGCTGCAGCAGGGCGAGCGCCACGCACGAGAGCCCGGCGAGCGTCCCCATGGCGAGCAGGGCGGGGACGCGCCGGCGATGCAGCACGCGGTCGCTGACGAGGCCGCTCAGGGGCTTGCCGACGGCGCCGGCGAACTGGCAGAAGGCCAGCATGCCGGCGGCGACCGCCACGGCGTAGCCCCAGGCGGTGTTCAGGAACAGCACGAGGTGCGCCAGCGCCGCGAACTCGACCATGCCGAGGAACAGGGCCGCGAGACCCATGAGCAGGATGTCGCGCGACTTGAGCACGGCGACGAAGCCGGACTCGAGCGCTCTGCGGTCGGTGGCCTCGTCGCCGGTCACCGAGGGCAGGCCCTGGTCGATCTCGACGAAGGCGAGGCGGTCCTCCGGCGGCCGGGCGGCAGTGCCGGCGGCGGGCGGCAGAGGCCGCCCGGGCGGGCCGCCGGCCCCGGCGGCGGGCGCGGCCGCGAGGGCCGCACCGGAGGCGGGCACGGCCGGGTCGCGGTACAGCACCGCGGCCAGCCCGCAGACCACGAAGGCGAGGGCGGCCGCGAACGCGAACCCGGCCTGCCAGCCGTAGGCCACGGCCAGGCCGGGCATGATGGCCGCCCCCAGCATGCCGCTGATGTTGACCGCCGACTGGTTCACACCCACGGCGGTCGCGCGCTCGTGCGGCGGGAACCACAGCATGATCGCCTTGACGGCCGTCGGGTAGATGAAGCCGCACCCGAGCCCCGAGGCGCCGAGGAGCAGAAGCATCGTGCCGTAGCTCGGCGCGAGCGCCACGAGCCCGATACACACGCCGGTGACCGCCGTCCCGATGAGCAGCGCCCGGCGGACGCCGATGCGGTCGACCAGCCAGCCCGCGAAGATCAGCGTGGGCGCGTAGGCGACGGCGGTGGCGCTCGTGAGCCCGCCGATCTGCGCGTTGTCCAGGTCGAACGCGCTCTTGAGGAACGGCGCCAGCGGCCCCACGCAGAGCCGCGAGAGGAAGACGATGAGGTACGCGCTCCACACCACGGCGAGCGCGACGAAGCGGTAGCGCGAGAGCGAGGGGGCCGCAGCCGCACCGGCCGCTCCCGAGGCGGCGGACGGGGTCATGACCGGAGTCTACCGGCTGGCGGGCGCGCAAGCCCGAGAGCGGGCCGCCGGGCAAACTCCCCGGCTCGAACGCCGGGAGGTTTGGCTCGGCGATACTGTGGTGATATCATCTCAGTATCGCATGACAGGGGCGCCGCCGCGCCACCCGGGCGGGCAAGGGGCCCGCCGGCGCCGCGGCCCGACGGAGGTGGGAGTCATGAGCACGGCAGTCTCCAAGGTCCCGACCAGGGAGCGTGAGAGGCAGGTGATGAGCGGCTGGGGCATGCTTGTCGTGACCATCGCGCTCTACGTCGCCTGCCCCGTGCTCATCGTGTTCGCGTTCCTCAACGGCACGACGTCGGCGAGCGGCGGCGCGCAGCCCGTCTGGTGGGTGTTCGTCGCCGGCATCGTCGCCGTCGTCGCCGCCGCCATCCTCTCCCCCGGGTTCTTCACCCTGCAGCCCAACGAGGCGCGGGTGCTCATCCTGTTCGGCAGCTACAAGGGCACCTGCAAGCAGGGCGGCTTCCGCTGGGGCAACCCGTTCTACGCCAACGGCCCCGGCGGGCAGGGCGGAGGCACCTCGGTGTGGACCCAGACGAAGAAGAAGTCCGACGCCGAGACCACGCAGAGCCAGGGGAGCAAGCTGCGCCGGTACAAGATCAGCCTGCGCGCCCGCACCCTCAACGGCGAGCGGCTCAAGGTCAACGACAAGCGCGGCAACCCGGTCGACATCGCCGCCGTGGTGGTGTGGCGCGTCGACGACACCGCGAAGGCGGTCTTCGACGTGGACGACTACGACTCGTACGTGGCGACCCAGAGCGAGACCGCCGTACGGCACCTGGCCAGCACCTATCCGTACGACTCCGGCGAGACCTTCGCCGACAGCGACGACGAGATCACGCTGCGCGGCAACGTGGACGAGGTGTCGGAGGCGCTGCGCGTGGAGCTCGGCGAGCGGCTCTCGCAGGCCGGCGTCGTGGTGGAGCAGGCGCGGCTCTCGCACCTCGCCTACGCGCCCGAGATCGCCCAGGCGATGCTGCGCCGCCAGCAGGCCGAGGCCGTCATCGCCGCGCGCCGCAAGATCGTCACCGGCGCCGTCAGCATGGTCGAGATGGCGCTGGACGAGTTCAGCAGGCACGGCACCGTGGACTTCGACGAGGAGCGCAAGGCCGCCATGGTGAGCAACCTGATGGTCGTGCTGTGCGGCGAGAGCCAGGTCACGCCGGTGGTGAACACCGGCACGCTCTACCAGTGACGGACGGGCCGTGGCCGCGCGCAAGCAGTTCCTGCTCCGCATCGACCCCGAGCTGTGGCTGGAGGTCGAGAAGTGGGCGGCCGACGAACTGCGCAGCGTGAACGCGCAGATCGAGTACCTGTTGCGCGAGGCCGTGCGCAAGCGCACGGGGCACGCCCCGGGCGCCGGCCGGGAGCCGGCGGACGACGAAGGCTGAACCCGCCGGGCCGAAGAAGACGCAGCTGCAGGGCCGAGGCCGGCCGCCGGAAGGCGCGCCGGCCTCAGCAGCTCCAGGAACAGGCCACCTCGCCGGGACCGGCGCCGCGGGCCGAGCGCAACGCCGTCTCGGCCTGGTGCAGCAGCGCCGGCAGCAGGTCGGTGCCCGAGTGGTCGGTGGACGCGACCCCCACGCAGGCGGTCAGCTCGATGACGGCGCCGCCGGCCGGCACACGCAGGTCGGCGACCGCGTCGCGCAGGCGCCCGGCGACCTCGAACGCCTCGGCGGCGGTGAGGTGCGGCAGCACGATCCCGACCTCGTCGCTGCCGAGGCGGCCGACCAGGTCGAAGGGGCGCAGCGCGTGCCTGCAGGCCGCCGCCAGCGCCCTGAGCACGGCGTCGCCGGCGGCCTGGCCGTAGGCGTCGTTCACGCGCTGCAGTCCGTCGAGGTCCAGGACCGCGACGCCGAGTCCGTACCCGTACCTCACGGCGCGCATGAACTCGTGGTCGGCCTGCTCCTGCCAGGCGTGACGCGACAGCAGGCCGGTCAGCTCGTCGCGCGACGAGAGCTCGCCGAGCCGGGTGACCAGTTCGGCCGACTCGGTGACGTCGTGCAGCGTGAGCGCGTGCCCCACCACCCGCCCCGCGGCGGTGCGGACCGGGGTGAGCACCAGGGAGAACTCGCGCTGGCGGCCGCCGTCTTCGGGCAGGGCGATGGAGACGTCGGCACGCATGAGCACGCGCGGCCCCCCGTCGTTGGCCGCGACGGCCTCGCGGTGCAAGCCCTCGAGCATGGCCGGGTGGATGGCCAGCACCTCGCCCATCGGCCGGCCGATGGCGTCGTCGCTGAGCGAGGGGAACACGCGGCAGGCCGCCGGGTTGAAGTCACGGAGCCGGCTCTCGAGGTCGAGGACGACGAGGCCGTCGTCGAGGCCGTCGATGACCGCGTCGCGCGCCAGCGGCGCCACGTCGAACAGACGGTAGTGGAACAGGGCGTAGCCCATCAGCAGGCCCGAGACCCCCACCACCGCCATCGCCGGGTTGTAGTCGGGCCAGGGGGACAGCCCGAGCGCGTACAGACTGCCGGCCACGAGAGGGATGAGCGTGGCCACAAGCAGCGCCGCGTACTGGCCGACGTGGATGCGGCGCGTGTGCATCATCCCCCGGACGAGGATGACGGTCACGGCGGCGAAGAGCACGTAGGCCCACGGGATCCACACGAAGGCCCACAGGGGGCCGTAGTCGGGCGCGAGCGCGGTCAGGGAGCCCTCGGAGACCAGCGAGGGGTCGCCGCGGAACAGGCTGCCGGGGTTGACGAAGATGAGCACCACGATGGCCGCGCAGGCGACCGCGAGAGCCGTGAACAGCGGGCGCGAGAGGCCGCGGCCGCGGCTGTGGACCAGCACCACCTCGAGCCAGAGCAGGGGGAGGGCCGTGGTGCCGATGTACTGCACGTCGGCCCAGACGATCTTGGCCTCGAGGCTCGTCGCCATGAGCTCGAACATGTACCCCGCCGACCACAGCAGCAGCGCAACGAGGGACGCCGCGAACCACGGCGCCGACTGCACCGTCCGGTTCCTCCACGTGACGTACAGGAGCACGAGGACGACACCGCACGAGAAGGCCAGCGGCAGGACGTACGGCGTGTAGGCGTAGCCGGTCACATCCCTTGTGTCGGCGCGCAAGGGCTCCTTGATGAGCAGCTACAGCAGACGGCCCCCACGCACGCGGTCGCGTCCGGCCCGTTTGGCCTCGTACAAGGCGGCGTCCGCGGCCTCGAGCAGGGCGGTCACCGTCTCGTCCGTCACGCCCACGGAGCTCGCCACGCCGATGCTCAGCGTCGTCCGTACGAGAGACCCGGAGACCACGACCGTCAGGCCGGCCACCGCCGCGCGCAGCCTCTCCGCGACCTTCTCCCCTTCCTCCGGGCCGTCGTGCGGCAGCAGGGCGCAGAACTCGTCGCCCCCCATGCGCCCGACGATGTCGAACGGCCTGAGCTGCTCCCGGCAGGTGGCGGCGACGGCACGCAGCAGGTCGTCGCCGGCCCCGTGCCCGTAGACGTCGTTCACCAGCTTGAAGTCGTCCAGGTCGAACACCAGCATGCTGAGGGGGAGGCGGTGCCGGCGCGCGCGCTCGACCTCGCGTTCCGCGAGGCCGAAGAAGCGCCGCCTCGACAGCAGGCCGGTGAGCTCGTCGGTGCCGGCGAGGCGCTGGACCTGGCGGAGCAGCTGCATCAGGCGCGTGACGTCGTGGAGCACGAGCGCCGTGCCGATGCGCCCGCCGGAGGGGCTCAGCACCGGCGCGAGGCTGAGCGAGTAGCGCCGCCCCTCTCCCTGGGCGCCGCCGTCCGCCGCGCGTGCCGGCACGGTGACGACGTCCTCGCCGTCGTCCTCGTCGGCGGACCCGGGGACGGACGGAGCGGCCGCGTCCGCCGGCTCGGCGCGCGCGGTCCGGTCGCCGGGCGCGAGCTCCCCGAGGCGCGCGAGCACCTCCGGCGCGCGCGCCAGCACCTGCTCGACCGGCAGCCCCAGGGTCTGGTCGGTCAGCTCCGGCACGACCAGCGCCGCGGCCGGGTTGAAGTCCACCACACGGCCGCGCACGTCGAGCACGAGCACGGCGTCGGTCAGGTGCTCGATGACGGCGGCGCGCGCCAGCGGGGCCAGGTCGAAGAGCCGGTACCGCCACAGGGCGTAGGCGCACAGCAGCGCGGAGATCGTGATGATCGCCGTCGCGGGGTCGTAGTCGCTCCACGGCAGCAGGTCGGCCGAGTAGAGCGCGCCGACGATCAGGGGCAGCAGGGTAGCCACGACCAGGATCAGCGCACGCTGCCGGAAGACCCCGTGCGTGTGCCGCGCGCTGCGCACCAGCACGACCAGCGCCGCGACCAGCAGCCCGAACTGGAAGGGCACCAGCAGCGCGAAGTACGCGATCCCGTAGTCGGCGGCGAGGACGCTGAGCGAACCGGCCACGGCCAGCGACGGCGTGCCCCGGAAGGTGCCGGCCGGATCGACGAGCACCACGACGAGCAGCGCGGCGCACACGAGCCACAGGCCGGCCGTGACGAGGCGCGGCAGGCGCGGCGCGCCGACGATGGCGCGGACGGCGAGGAACCAGAACACGGCCTGCGGCAGGATCGCGAAGAACTGCACGTCCGCCCACGCGAGCTTGTCTTGCAGGGAGACGGCGGACAGCTCGGCGATGTACGCCACCGTCCAGACCAGGAGGCAGACGAGCGTACCGGTGAACCAGGGCGCCGCCGGCTCGCGCCAGTGGCGCAGGGCGACCACGAGCAGCCCGGCCACGACGAGGGCCGAGATGACGAAGGGCAGCAGCTGCGACGAGTAGTCCATAGGCAAGGGAGCGGAACGACCGCAGGCCACCTATCGGCGCGAGAGGCCCTCGCCTGAAGCCTCTGCGGCGCGAACGGGAATGCTCACTGCAGCCGGCGGGACACGCCGCCGGCCGCGACGGCCCGGGAGAGCACGCCGGCGGACCGTCGCGTGCCGGACGCGGCGCGCGAGACCTGCGAGGAGGCAGACGTGCACGAGATCGCCCCGGGCATCCACACCTGGACGGCGCCGCACCCCGAGTACCGGCCGCGGGCCGAGGAGGTCGTGAGCTACGCGCTGCGCGGCGCGGACGCGCTCGCCCTCGTCGACCCGCTGCTGCCCGCCGACGCGCGGCGGCGCAGGGAGGTGCTGGAGGCGCTCGACGCGCTCGCCGAGGGCGCCCGGCGCGTCGAGCTGCTCGTCACCATCCCCTACCACACGCGCAGCGCGGAGGAGCTGCTGCTGCGCCACGCCGCCTCCCGGCCGGCGCGGCTGTGGGGCCACGCCAACGTGCGCCGGCGGCTCGCCGACCCGGGCCTGCTCACGGAGGTGCCGTGGGCGGCGCCGGGCGAGGCCGTGGCCGTCGCGGGCGGCCTCGCGCTCGCGTACACCATCGGACGCCCGCGCCGCAGCGAGCACCCGTACCTCTTCCCCGCCCTGCGCGCCGTGGTCTTCGGCGACGCCGTCGTCGGCGTGCGGGGCGGCGTGCGGTTCTGGAACCAGAGCGCGGGCACCGGCGCGGCGTGGTACCGCGACGTGTTCGCGCCCACACTCGCGCCGCTGGCGGCGCAGGACGTGGAGCGCGTGCTCGTCACGCACGGGCCGCCGGTGCTCGACGACGGGCGGCGAGCGCTCGAAGCGTGCCTCGCCGCCCCGCCCGTGCAGATGTACTGACCGCCGTCAGCCCACCTCGCGCCGCGCCTGCCGCCACTTGCGGTACTCGGCGCGGACCAGCCGCACGAGCAGCCAGAAGACGCTGACGAGCGCGGCCACGAGGACGATGCGCGCCCCGATCTGCTCGACGGTCGAGAGCCCGACCCGCCCCATCAGGAAGGCGCCGCCGATGATCAGCGACGAGACGATGAGGGCGTAGGCGAGCAGCGTGAACCCGGTCTGGAGGCGCTCCATGAAGTCGCGGTACTCCGTGGGCCGCACGGAGATGCGGAACTCGCCCTCCCCGGCGCGGCGCAGCACGCGCGTGGCCTGCACCGGCAGGTCGTCGAAGAAGCGCGCGTAGGCCCGCGCCGAGCGCATCGTCGCCTTGAAGAGGCGCTCGGGCCCGAACTCCTGCGGGACCAGGTGGCGGGCGAACGGCTTGGCCGCGTCCACCATGCGGAACGTCGGGTCGAGCTGCGAGGCGACGCCGTCGAGCATGCCGAGCGTCGTGATCAGCACCGTGAGCTCGGTGGGCAGGTGCAGGTGGTGGTCGCGCACGAGGCTGAGGAGCCGCTGCATGAGCTCCTCGAGGCCGCCGCCGGTGCCCTGCGCGCGCCGGTACAGACCCATCAGGCGGCCCATCTCGACCTCGAGCCGGGCGACGTCGACCTCGGGCGGCATGCCCGTCATGGCCAGCACCGCCTCGGTGGCCGAGCGTGCGTCGTCGTCGAACACGGCGAGGAGCATGTCGAACACCGCGTCGCGGTTGCGCCGCGAGACGCTCGCCGTGCGCCCGAAGTCGACGAAGGCGATGCGCCCGTCCGGCATCGCGAACAGGTTCCCGGCGTGCGGGTCGGCG
>CAIXSE010000176.1 GCA_903921965.1 uncultured Thermoleophilia bacterium
GCGACGCGGCCCGGGCTCAAGGTCGGCATCTGCGGCGAGCAGGGCGGCGATCCCGAGACGGTGAAGTTCTGCCACCGCGTGGGCATGGACTACGTGAGCTGCTCGCCGTTCCGCCTGCCGGTGGCGCGCCTCGCCGCGGCGCAGGCGGCCATCGAGGAGCGCAGCTCGCTGGCCCTGGAGAAGTAAGCCGGGAGGCGCCGCGTGGCGAAGCTGGGCGGCGAGGTCACAGGCACGTTCGCCGACGGGCGCGCGTGGTGCGTGCGTGACGCGCGCCCGCGCGACGCGCGCCCGCTCGTGCGCCTGCTCGACGAGGTCGCCGCCGAGCCGCAGCCGGCCCTGCTCATGCTGCCGGGCCAGTTCGGGGCGGGGGTCTGGAAGCGCCGCATCCAGGAGAACCTCGCCGACCCCCACTGCCTGCAGCTCTCGGCGGTGGTGGGCGAGGAGTTCGCCGGCAACCTCGGGCTGCGGCCCGACGCCCACCCGAACTCAGCGCACGTGCAGTGGGTGGGCATGTCGGTGGCCGAGCCCTTCCGCGGCCTCGGGCTCGGCGGAGCCCTGCTCGAGACCGCGGCCGAGTGGGCGCGGCTGAACGGCTGCGTGAAGCTCGCGCTCGGCGTGTTCCCCGAGAACGAGCGCGCGCACGCGTTCTACCTGCGCCACGGCTTCGTCGAGGAAGGACGGCGCCGGGCGCAGTACGTCCGCGCCGGGCAGTATCATGACGAGGTGCTCATGGCGCGCATCCTCACAACTCCCGCTTGATCCGTGGACCGCCTCCGCCTGCTCAGGACCCTCGTCACGGTGGCGGCTCTCGTGCTCGCCGCCGTCCCGGCCGCGGTCGTCTTCGGCTTCGGCTGGCTCACGTTCGGTCACCCCGACGTGCCAGCCGGGGGCACCCCGCCGCCGGACTCCACGCCGCTCGAGGCCTGGGCCCTGTTCGCCGTCTTCTACTTCTTCTGGCTGTTCGGGCTCATGGTGCTCGTCATCTGGACGTTCGACCGCATCGGGCACCATTGGCGGGCGTGGGACAGGGCGCCGCGCAAAGAGAAGAAGCGGCGCCGCCGGCTCCGCGCCGGCATCGACTTCCTCGCCGGCCAGGCGAAAGCGCACACCGACGCCGAGGCAGAGCTGGCGCGCCGTCGCGCGCGGCTCGAGGAGAACAGACGGCGGGCCGCAGGTGGCGCGCCGGACGCCCGGGCGTCCGCCCGCCCGCAGGCCTCCCGGCGCTCCGAGGACGACTGATCCGTGCCGCTCATCACGCGCGCGAGCATCGAGCAGGTCCAGGCCATCGCCGACATGGTCGAGATCGTGGGCCAGTACACCCAGCTCAAGAAGGCCGGGGCCAACTACAGCGGGCGCTGCCCGTTCCACGAGGAGCGCACGCCGTCCTTCTCCGTCAATCCCGCCGAGAAGCTGTACTACTGCTTCGGCTGCGGCGCCGGCGGCAACCTGTTCGGCTTCATCCAGGCCAAGGAGAACCTCGACTTCGCCGGCGCCGTCGAGTACCTCGCCGACCGCTACGGCATCCGGCTGGAGTACGAGGAGGGCAGCCCGCGCGGCGACGCCGAGCGCCGGCGCCGCGACCGGCTGCGCTCGCTGCTCGAGCACGCC
>CAIXSE010000177.1 GCA_903921965.1 uncultured Thermoleophilia bacterium
CGACCGGCCCGATCCGGGCGCGCGCGGCGGCGAGCGCCGTCCCGCCTCTGCGACGCGGCCGGCGCCGGCCGGGAGGCGGCCGTGACGGCCGGTGCCCCGCCGCGGGTCGCCGTGGTCGACTACGGCATGGGCAACCTGGCGAGTGTCGCCAAGGCGCTCGAGCGCTCCGGCGCCGACGTACGTGTCACCGCGAGCGCGGCCGAGCTGCGCGACGCCGCCGCCGTGGTGCTGCCGGGCGTCGGCGCCTTCCGCGACGCGGCGGCGCGGCTCGAGCAGGCCGGCCTCGCGGCCGCCCTGCGCGAGCGCATCGCCGCCGGCACGCCGTTCCTCGGCGTCTGCCTCGGCCTGCAGCTGCTCTTCGAGAGCAGCGGCGAGGGCGGCCGCCGGCCCGGTCTCGGCGTGTTCCCCGGCACCGTCGAGCGGTTGCAGACGAGCCTCAAGGTGCCGCACATCGGCTGGAACGAGCTCGAGTGGACAGCCGCGGGGTCGGGCATGGCGGCCGGCCTGCCCGCCCGCCCGGCCGTGTACTTCGTGCACTCGTACGCGGCCGTCCCGTCCGATCCCTCGGTCGTCGCCGCCACGACAGACTACGGAGAACCGGTGGTCGCGGCCGTGGCGCGCGATAGTGTGTGGGCTGTACAGTTCCACCCTGAGAAGAGCTCCACCGTCGGCCTCGCGCTCCTGGCGAACTTCGTGGCGCTGGCCCGGCAGAAGGGAATGCCGTGATCGTCTTTCCCGCAGTCGACATCCAGGGCGGCAAGGCCGTGCGCCTGCGCCGCGGCGATTTCTGTGAAGTCACCGTGTTCGGCGACGATCCCGTCGAGCTCGCGAGGATGTGGCAGGACCAGGGCGCCGAGGCACTGCACGTCGTGGACCTCGACGCGGCGCGCACCGGCGACCTCGCCAACTTCCCCATCGTGCAGCGCATCGTCGAGACCCTGACGATCCCCGTCGAGTACGGCGGCGGCATCCGCAGCTCCGAGAGCCTCGACGCCGTCGCCGCCCTGGGCGTGCGCTGGGCCGTGATGGGCACGGCGGCCGTCACCGCCCGCGACCTGCTCGACGAAGGCGTGCAGAAGCTCGGCGACCGCCTCGTCGTCGGCGTCGACTGCAGCGAGGGGATGGTCGCGACCCACGGCTGGCAGCAGCGCTCGTCCATGGGCGCCACGCACTTCGCGAAGATCCTCACGCAGCACGGCGTCGCGCGCATCGTGTACACCGACACCTCGCGCGACGGCATGCTCGGGGGCCCCGACCTCGCCGGGCTCAAGGAGCTGGCCGAGGTCACGCCTCTGGAGATCGTGATGTCGGGCGGCATCTCGCTCCTGGACGACCTGCGGCGCCTGCGCCGGCTCGGCCTGCCGAACGTGGTCGGGGTCATCGTGGGCCGGGCGCTGTACGAAGAGGCCTTCACCCTCGCCGACGCGCTGGCCGCGGTCGGCGGCTGAGCCCCGGGGCGGCGCCGTGCACATGAAGCGCGTGATCCCCTGCCTCGACGTGCGCGATGGGCGCGTGGTCAAGGGCGTCAACTTCGTGGACTTCCGCGACGCGGGCGACCCGGTCGAGCTGGCCGCGAGGTACGACGCCGAGGGCGCCGACGAGCTCGTCTTCCTCGACATCACCGCCTCGCACGAGCGCCGCGACATCATCGCCGGGCTGGCGGCGCGCTGCGCCGAGCAGGTCTTCATCCCGTTCACCATCGGGGGCGGGCTCGCCTCCGAGGACGACGTGCGCATGATCCTCCAGGCAGGGGCCGACAAGGTGACGATGAACACGGCCGCGGTGCAGGACCCGGAGCTGGTGCGGCGCTGCGCGGAGCGCTTCGGCGCCCAGTGCATCGTGGTCGCCATCGACGCGAAGCAGGTGGCGGGGAGCGGGGAAGATGGTCGCCCGCCGCGCTGGGAGGTCTACCTCCACGGCGGGCGCACGCCCACCGGCATCGACGCCGTCGCGTGGGCGGTCCGCGCCGCGGAGCTGGGCGCCGGCGAGTTCATGCTCACGAGCATGGACCGCGACGGCACGCAGGACGGCTACGACCTCGAGCTCACGCGCGCCGTGGCGCGCGCCGTCGACGTGCCCGTCATCGCCTCCGGCGGCGTCGGCACGCTGCAGCACCTCGCCGACGGGCTCGCGCTCGGCGAGGCCGACGCCGTGCTCGCCGCCAGCATCTTCCACTTCGGCACGTACTCGCTGGCCGAGACCAAGCGCTTCCTCGCCGCGCAGGGCATCCCCGTGCGGCTCACCGGCGAGGCGGCGGCATGAGCGACGCCGGCGGGCTCCCGCGTGAGGTCGACCTGCGGGCGCCCGGCGAGCAGTCGGAGCCGGCGCAGCTGGCGCTCCTGATCTCTTTCGCCCGCCTGGTCTGCTTCCCGACCGACACGGTGTACGGCATCGGCGGCACGGCGTCGGAGCGCACGGCGCGCGCCATCGTCGAGGCGAAGGGCCGCGACGAGGGCAAACCCCTCCAGGTGGTGTACGCGGACCGGGACGCGCTGCTGGACGAGGGTCCCTTCAGGCGCCGCACGACCGAGGCGTTGCTGCGCCTGCTCCCCGGTCCCTTCACGGTGCTCCTGCCCTACCCGGACCACCTGTCGTTCCCGCCCCCGGGCACGGTCACGTGGGACGAGCCCGGCGGCGGCACGCGGACGGTCCCCACCCACGGTGTGCGCGTGCCGCGCTGGCCGGCCGGCGCGGCTTCGCTCGCCGGCCTCCCGTACCGGCTCCTCGCCTCGAGCGCGAACCCCAGCGGCGGGCGGGACCCGGCGAGCCTCGACGAGGTGGATCCCGGCCTGCTCGCGGCCTGCGACCTCGTGCTCGACGCCGGCCCCGTCGCCGGCGTCGCCTCCACCGTGGTCGACTTGAGCGTGTACGACGATGACGGCCGCTGGCGCATCCTGCGCGAGGGCACCGTGAGCGCGGACGAGGTGGCGGCGCTGCTCGCCGGCGAGCGGCAGGCCGAACGGCGGCGAGGAGGCTGAGGTGAGGCGGTTCCCGTTTGCCCAGGTCGACGTGTTCGCGAGGCGACCGCTCGCCGGCGACCCGCCGGCGGTCTTCCCCGCCGCCGCCGGGCCGTCCGGGGCCGAGATGCGGGCGGTGGCCCGCGAGACGAACCTCTCGGAGACGACCTTCGCGACGCCGCCCGATAGTGAGGGAGACGCCCGTGGGCGGATCTTCACGCCTGAGCTGGAGCTGCCGGACCGGCTCTGACCACGGCCGCCCCGGCGGCGGCACCCGGCCAGCTGGTAGCATAGGACGCTCCCGACAGGGCCGCGGCGCTGCGCCGGCGGCCCCTCCGCACGCCGCCGACCGAAAGGAACAGTCGTGAAGATCGCCGCAGGAGCCGACCATGGCGGTTTCGCCCTCAAACAGGCCGTTGTGCGCCGCCTGCGCTCGCAGGGGCACGAGGTCGTCGACGTGGGCACCGACTCCGAAGAGGTCTCGGTCGACTACCCGGACTTCGGTCACAAGGTGGCCACTCTCGTCGCGGCCGGCGAAGTCGAGCGCGGTATCCTCGTCTGCGGCACGGGCCTCGGCATCTGCATGACCGCCAACCGGCACGCCGGCGTACGCGCCGCCGACTGCTTCACGCCGCACCTGGCGGAGATGGCGCGGCGCCACAACGACGCCAACGTGCTGTGCATGGGCGGCCGCATCCTGAGCGAGGACGAAGGCTGGGCCATCACCGAGGTCTTCCTCACGACCCCGTTCGAGGGCGGCCGTCACGAGCGCCGCGTGGAACACATCGAGCTCGAGGACCCCGCCTCGTGAGCCCCGTCGGGCGCGAGTGGCGGCGCGAGCCGCTGTACCACCTCGACCCCGAGCTCAACGAGCTCCTGCGGCTCGAGCTGCAGCGCCAGCAGGAGACGCTCGAGCTCATCGCCAGCGAGAACTTCGCCAGCCGCGCCGTGCTCGAGGCCACCGGCTCCGTGCTCACCAACAAGTAC
>CAIXSE010000178.1 GCA_903921965.1 uncultured Thermoleophilia bacterium
GCCGCCGATGATGCAGCGCTTGAGGTACAGCTCGACGGCGATGCGCAGGTAGAGGTCGCGCTCGAGCTCGTTGTGGTGCGTGATGAACGGCTTGGCCAGGGCGCCGCCGTAGAGCGGTTGCAGCACCGGAGTCTCGACCTCGACAAAGCCGCGCGCGTCGAGGAAGCGGCGGACGGCGGCGATGATCCTCGCGCGCTTCAGGAACACCTCGCGCGAGTCGTCGTTCGCCGCCAGGTCGAGGTAGCGCTTGCGGTAGCGCGTCTCGACGTCGGTGAGGCCGTGGTACTTCTCGGGCAACGGGCGCAGCGACTTGCTCAGCAGCTCCCACGACGTGACGCGCAGGCTGAGTTCGCCACGGCGCGTGCGCATGACCGTGCCCTCGGCCCCGACGAAGTCGCCCAGGTCGAGCGCCTCGAGCGACGCGTAGCGCCCGTCGCCCAGCACGTCGAGCTGGCAGAACAGCTGGATCTCGCCGCTGAGGTCCTTGAGCACGACGAACGTGAGCTTGCCGTGCACGCGCCGCGCCATGACGCGGCCGGCGACGCGGCGCACGTCGGGCGAGTCCTGGCCGGCCTCGAGCGACGCGTAGGCGTCGTGGAGCGGCCCGATCTCGTCGCGCGGCTGGTAGCTGGTCGGATACGCGGCGCCGGTCTCGCGCCACGCCGCGAGCTTGGCGCGACGCTCGGCGAAGACGTCGCCGTGGTCGCTGCGCTCGTCCACGGCGGACGCCGTCAGGCCTTCTCGATGGCGACGACCGTGAAGGTCTTCGTGCCCCTCGGGACGTTGACCTTGACCTTGTCGCCGGGCTTGTGGCCCATGATGGCCATGCCGACGGGCGACTCGTTGGAGAGCTTGTGCGACGCGGGGTCGGCCTCGACCGAACCCACGATGGTGTACTCGACGTCCCGATCGCTCTTCGCCTCGCGCAGCTTCACCTTGGTGCCCACACCCACGGTCTCGGTGCTGACGGCGTCGGCGTCCATGACGATGGCGTTGCGCAGCCGCTCCTGCTTCTCGTAGATCTCGGCCTCGACCATCGCCTGTTCGTTCTTGGCGTCGTCGTACTCCGAGTTCTCCGAGATGTCGCCGAAGTCGCGGGAAGCCCGGATTCGCTCGGCGACCTCGTCGCGCTTGACGCTGGACAGATACTCGATCTCCTCCTTGAGGCGCTGGTAGCCCTCGGGGGTGAGGATGATCTCGCGGTCGGCCACTGGTTCCTCCTCTTCAACACGACAACGCGGCCTCCGAAGAGAGACCGCGCGCCGAACGGTCGAGAAGTATAGGGCATCGCGGCACACCTCCGCAACTGCGCGGGGACCGCGGTCGCGGGCGTCAGCCGTGCGGGGCGACGACGGCGTCGAGGCCGAGCAGCGCGCGCAGCTCGGCCGCGCTGGTCGCGCGCATCAGCGACAGCGAGAGCGGCCTGTCGATGGTCTCGCTGCGGCGGAAGCGCGGCCAGAACTGGCGCAGGTGACCTACGGCGCGCGGGCCCATCTCGGCGAGCACGTCGGCGGCGAAGACGCGCAGCTCGGCGAGGCGCGCCGCCTGCGGCGGGGGCGGCGCGCCGACCAGCACCTCGCGGAAGAGCCACGGCCGGCCGAGCGCGCCACGGGCGAGCATCACCGCCGCGGCGCCCGCGTCGAGCAGGGCGAGCGCCGCGGCGCGCCCGTCCACGTCGCCGGAGGCGACGACGGGGACGGGGACCGCGGCGGCGAGCGCCCTCGTCACCTCGTGGTCGGCGTGCCCCCGGTACAGCTGGCCCGCGGTCCGCGGGTGGATGCAAAGGGCGGCGGCGCCGGCCTCCACAAGGCGCGGGGCGACCTCCCGCCACAACTCGTCCCCCTCGCGCAGGCCCGCGCGCATCTTGACGGTGACCGGGACGTCCGGTCCGGCTGCGCGAACGACGGCGGCGACGATGGCAGCGGCGCGCCCGGGCTCCGCCAGCAGCGCGGCTCCGGCGCCCGTCTTGACGACCTTGCGCACCGGGCACGCCATGTTGATGTCGACGAGGTCGGCGCCGGCCTCCACGGCGATCGCCGCGGCGTCGGCCAGCACGTCCGGCTCGGCGCCGAACAGCTGGTATCCCACGGGGTGCTCGGCGTCGCGGGAAGCCAGGTAGTCGAGCGTGCGGCGGTTGCGGTAGTGCACGCCGCAGGCGGAGATCATCTCCGTGAACACCAGTCCCGCGCCCCAGCGGCGCACCGAGGCCCGGAAGGGCGGCGTCGTGATGCCGGCCATGGGCGCCATGAAGAGGCGCCGGTCGAGCCGCAGCGGGCCGATGGCGAGCACCTCCGCGAAACGACCGCCGGTGGCGGCGCGGTCCGCCGATGGCCCGTCCACCGCCTGCACCTCACCCACGGCGCGGCCTCGTCAGGGACGCTGCTGGCGGCGCATCACCAGCTCGATGCCGCGCAGCGTGAGGTACGGGTCGACGTACGCGATCACGTCGGTGTGCCGGGCGATGAGGTCGGCCAGGCCGCCGGTGGCGATCACGGGCACCTCCGCGCCGAGCTCGCGCCACACGGCGTGCACGATGCCCTCGATCTCGCCGGCGAACCCGTACACGGCCCCAGACTGCAGCGCCTCGACGGTGGACTTGCCGATGGCGTGCTCGGGCTCGGCCAGCTCGACCTTGGTCAGCTTGGCGGCGCGCGACGTCAGCGCCTCGAGGGACACCTCGATGCCCGGCGCGATGACGCCGCCGACGTAGTCGCCCTCGGCGGAGACCACGTCGAACGTCGTCGCCGTGCCGTAGTCGGCGACGATGCACGGCCCGCCGTACTTCTCGAACGCCGCCACGGCGTTGACGATGCGGTCGGCACCGACCTCCGCCGGGTTCTTCATGATGATGCGCATGCCGGTGCGCGCCCCGGGGCCGACCACGAAGGCCTGCACGCCGAGGTGCTTCTCGCACATCTCCTCCCATTGCTGGGTGAGGCGCGGGACGACGGACGCGATGCCGACCTCGTCGATCGCCTCCCTGAGCTTCAGGCCCTGCAGCGAGAAGAAGCCCTGCAACAGGCCGGCGATCTCGTCGCTGGTGCGGTGGCGCACGGTGGCGAGACGCCACTCGCTCGCGATCTCCCCGGCCTGGGACACGCCGATGTGGGTCTGGGTGTTGCCGACGTCGACGACCAGGAGCACGTCACGCCTCCACGTCGAGGCCGAGGTCGAGCCACGGGGCCCCGGTCGTGAGGGCCCCGACGGAGATGATGTCGACGCCGGCCTCGGCGAGCTCGCGCACGCGCTCGAGGCAGACGCCGCCGGAGACCTCGACGAGCGCGCGGCCGGCGACGAAGGCGACCGCCTCGCGCACCGCCGGAGTGTCCATGTTGTCGAGCAGGACGATCTGCACGCCGGCGCCGAGCGACTCCTCGAGCTGGTCGAGCCGGTCGACCTCCACTTCGAGGCTGTGGACGTGCGCCGAGGCGGCGCGCACGGCCGCGACGGCCTGCCGCACGCCGCCGGCGGCGGCGATGTGGTTGTCCTTGATCATCGCGCCGTCGAACAGGCCGAAGCGGTGCGGCGTGCC
>CAIXSE010000179.1 GCA_903921965.1 uncultured Thermoleophilia bacterium
CGGCGCTTCCAGACCCCCGCCCCGAACTGGCCCGGCAGCATGAGCAGGGCCGGCTGCGGCTCGGCGGCGACCTCGTCGAGCAGGCGCACGAGCGGGCGCGCGTCGCGCGGGCGCGCGTCGCGCACGCACCACGCGCGCCCGTCGACGAACGTGCCTGTGACCTCGCCGCCCAGCTTCGCCACGCGGCGCCTCCCGGCTTACTTCTCCAGAGCCAGCGAGCTGCGCTCCTCGATGGCCGCCTGCGCCGCGGCGAGGCGCGCCACCGGCAGGCGGAAGGGCGAACAGCTCACGTAATCCATGCCCACGCGGTGGCAGAACTTCACCGTCTCGGGATCGCCGCCCTGCTCGCCGCAGATGCCGACCTTGAGCCCGGGCCGCGTCGCGCGACCGCGCTCGATGCCGATCTTCACGAGCTCGCCGACGCCCTCCTGGTCGAGGGTCGCGAACGGGTCGGCCGGCCAGATCTCGAGCTCCTCGCTCGTGTACAGCGGCAGGAACTTGCCGGCGTCGTCGCGGCTCACACCAAACGTCATCTGCGTGAGGTCGTTGGTGCCGAAGCTGAAGAACTCGGCGGCCTCGGCGATCTGCCCCGCGGTGAGCGCGGCCCGCGGGATCTCGATCATGGTGCCGACCATGTAGTCCACGGTGCAGCCCCACTTCTCGAACACGTCGGCAGCGGTGTCGCGCACCAGGGCTTCCTGGTGCTCGAGCTCCTTCTTGGTGCCGACGAGCGGGATCATGATCTCCGGGTGCACGTCCACGCCTTCTTTCTGCACCTCGCAGGCGGCCTCGAGGATCGCGCGCGTCTGCATCTCGGTGATCTCCGGGTAGGCGATGCCCAGGCGGCAGCCGCGGTGGCCGAGCATGGGGTTGTTCTCGTGCAGGTCCTCGACCTTGTCGCGGACCTCTTTCTCGCTCACCCCGAGGGCAACGGCAGTGCGTGCCGTATCCCGCTGGTCCTCCAGCTCGGGCAGGAATTCATGCAGCGGCGGGTCGAGCGTACGGATGGTGACGGGGCGGCCAGCCATCACGCGGAATATGGCGGCAAAATCCTCGCGCTGCATCTCCTCAAGCTCTTCGAGGGCGCCGAGGTACGCGGCGACTTCAGGGCTCTCGTCGCGCGTCCTCGTCGACTCTGCGATTCTGTCGGGCTTGCCGTCACGCTTGGCCGTCTCCACCGCGTCGATGAGCTCGCGGCCGTCGGCCGCGTTGATGATCACCTGGCGCATCTTCATGATCCGGTCCCCACCGAAGAACATGTGCTCAGTGCGGCACAGGCCGATACCCTGGGCGCCGAAGGCGATGGCGTTCTCGCTCTGGTCGGGTTGATCGGCGTTGGTGCGCACCTTGAGGCGGCGCTCCTTGTCCGCCCACTCCATGATCTCCTCGTAGTACCGGAACGACTCCGCCTCCTCAGGCTTCATGGTCTTGTCGAGGAGCACCTGAAGCACCTCAGGTTGGCGCGTCTCGAGCTTGCCGAGGATGACCTCGCCGGTGAATCCATCAATGCTAATCCAGTCGCCTTCGTGCACCACCACGCCGTCTACCGTGAACGTGCGGGCTGAGGCGTCGATGTCGAGCGCTTGGCACCCCACGATGCAGACCTTGCCCATCTGACGCCCGACCAGTGCGGCGTGGCTGGTCATGCCACCCTCCGCAGTCAGGATTCCCTCCGCTGCAATCATGCCGCGGATGTCTTCCGGGCTCGTCTTGATACGAACCAGCAGCACCTTCTCCTTAAGCGGCCTGCCGTCTTCATCCTTGTCGGTCTCAGAGTCGCGCTCTGCCCAGGCCACAGCGTCCGGAGCGTTGAACACAACGCGGCCTGAAGCCGCGCCAGGACCGGCGGGTAGGCCCTTGGCCTTGACCCGGCCCTCGTCCACGGCCCTCTGCATGCCGAGTGGGTCGAAGACCGGCCGCAGCAGCTGGTTGAGCTGCTCCGGCTCGATGCGCATGAGCGCCTGCTCGGGCGAGATGAGGCCCTCGTCCGCCATATCGACGGCGATACGGATGGCGGCGAGGCCTGTGCGCTTGCCGTTGCGCGTTTGCAGCATGAACAGGCGGCCTCGCTCGACGGTGAACTCGAAGTCCTGCATGTCGCGCATCTCACTCTCGAGCGTGCGCTGGATTTCCATGAGCTCGTCGTAGACGGCGGGCCACAGCTCCTGGAGCTCGCTCACTGGGCGCGGGGTGCGCACACCGGCCACCACGTCCTCGCCCTGCGCGTTCACGAGGAACTCGCCGTAGAACTCCTTCTCGCCGTTCGCGGGGTTGCGTGTGAATCCCACACCGGTGCCGCTCTCGTCGCCGGTGTTGCCGTACACCATGGTCTGCACGTTGACGGCGGTGCCCCAGTCGTCGGGGATGTTGTAGAGCCGGCGGTAGGCCACGGCACGGTCGTTGTCCCAGCTGCCGAAGACGGCGCTCACGGCGCCCCAGAGCTGCGCCCGCGGGTCGTCGGGGAAGTCATGGCCGGTGCGCTCCTTGACGATGGCCTTGAAGTCGACCACCAGCCGCTTGAGGTCGTCGGTCGTGAGTTCGGTGTCGAACTTGACGCCGCGCTCCTTCTTGAGGTCCTCGAGGCGCTCCTCGAACGGGTCGTCCTCGTCCTTGTCCTCAGGCTTGCAGCCGAGGACGACGTCGCCGTACATGCTCACGAAGCGGCGGTAGCAGTCGTAGGCGAAGCGCGCGTTGCCGGTGGCCGAGACGACACCCTGGACGGTGGTGTCGTTGAGGCCGAGGTTGAGGATGGTGTCCATCATGCCGGGCATGGAGGCGCGGGCGCCGGAGCGCACGCTGAGGAGCAGCGGGTCGTCGGAGGCGCCGAACGTCTTGCCGGTGTCGGCCTCGAGAGCCGCGAGGGCGTCCTCGACCTGCGCGTCCACGCCGGCCGGGTAGTCCTTGTGCGCCGAGTAGTGGTTGCAGACCTCGGTCGTGATCGTGAACCCCGGGGGCACCGGCAGGCCGATGGTCGTCATCTCGGCGAGGTTGGCCCCCTTGCCGCCGAGCAGCTCCTTCATGTCCTTGTTGCCTTCGCTGAACCGGTACACGTGCTTGTCAGACATCTCGAGTCCTCCCGGGGACTGTCTTCGTCACGCCGCGGGGAGCGCGGCGGCTTGTGCGTGGGCAGGTGTGGTCACGTCTGCGTGAGGGGCAGGCGGCTGAACTCGCCGATGCTCCCGATGAGCGCGGTGACGGCGGCGAGCTGGGCCAGCCGGTTCGCCCGCACCGCGTCGTCCTGGTCCATCACCAGGACGTCGTCGAAGTACTTGTCGACGGCCGGCCGCAGGCCGGCCGCGTGCTTGACCGCCGTCTCGAGCTCGAGGTGCTGCAGCGCGTGCAGCAGCGGACCGCGCGCCTTCTCGACGGCCGCGGCCAGCTCGCCCTCGGCGTCGTAGCTGAACAGGGCCGGGTCGACGGAGCGCTTCCCGGCCTCCGGGTCCTTCGAGGCCAGCGCGGCGCAGCGGTTGTAGGCGGTCACGGCGTCTTCGAAGAAGTCGCGGCCCGCGAGGGCGGCGAAGGTCTTCGCGCGGGCCGCCAGCGCCGGCAGGTCGCCGGCAGGGGCGGCCAGGGCGGCCTCGACGCTCGGGAACGGCAGGCCGGCGTCGAGCAGCTGCACCTGCAGGCGCTCGCGCACGAACGCGGCCGTCTCGGCCACGATGGCCGCGCGGCGCGGGTCGTCCAGCCCTTCGACGCCTTGCAGCTCGAACTGGTCGACCGCGCTCTGCAGCACGCCGGTCAGCGAGAAGCGCAGGCCGTACTCGAGCGCGATGCGCACGATGCCCATGGCGGCGCGGCGCAGCCCGTAGGGGTCGCGCGAGCCCGACGGCTTCGCGCCGGCGGCCCAGGCGCCCACGATGTTGTCCACCTTGTCGGCCACGGCCAGCAGGGCGCCGGCCACGGTGTCCGGCAGCGGCGCCGTGGCCGAGAGCGGGAAGTAGTGCTGGCCGACGGCGCGGGCCACGGCCTCGCCGAGGCCGCCGCCGCGCGCGTAGATGCCGCCCATCTCGCCCTGCAGCGAGGGGAACTCGATGACGACCTGGCTCACGAGGTCGGCCTTCGCCAGTCGGGCGGCCGTGACGACCGTCTCCTCGAGCGGGGCCGTGGCGCCGCTGCCGTTGCCGCCGGCGGCGCCGGCGGCGGACCCGGGCGCCGCGGCCAGACCGGCCGCCAGCCCCTGCAGGCGGGCGGCC
>CAIXSE010000180.1 GCA_903921965.1 uncultured Thermoleophilia bacterium
CTGCTGGTACTCGCGCTCGATGCGCGGCTTGCGCGCGAAGCGGATGTCCATGGCCTGCTTGAGGTGCGGGAAGGCGTCGACCCAGGCCTCGGCGTCGTCGAGCGACTGGATGACGCTCGGCGGGCGCTCCGGCGGCGCCCAGGCGGTGTACTCGCCGTCGCCGCCGAGGTACCGCCAGTCGAACACGGCGCCGAAGCGCAGCGTGCCTCGCCCGGCGGTGAGGCGCAGCAGGTTGCCGCCGCGGTAGTAGACGTTCACGTAGCCGTTGCGGACCTCGAGGCTGAGGGTGTCGTCGTGCCGGAGCCGCTCGAGGACCGGGCGCAGGATGCCGTGCTCGAGCTGCAGCACGAAGTCGTCGGAGATGCCGCGCTGTGCGAGACGCTCGCTCATGCCGTCCTCCCGCGCCGGGGAACCGGTCTCGGGTACAGGTATCGGCCGGCCGGCGCCGCGACAGGAGTGCGGAACGGACGGGGGCGGGGCCGCCTGCGGCGCCCCGCCCCCGTCCCTCGCCCGCGCGGCCCCCCGGCTGCGCGTCGCTCAGACCGGCACGCTCACTTCACCCACACGGTGTGCATGCCCTCACCGAGGTCGGTGAGCTTCGTGAGGTCCTTCGTGTCGAGCAGCAGGACGTGCGAACCGCTCGAGGCGCCGGGCGACTCACCGACGCGAGTCCGGGCCCGGCGCCCGGAGCGGGCCCGGGCGCCCGCCCGGCGCTACTCCTCGACTTCCTGCGAGCTGAGCACCGCGTGCACCGCCTGCACCCGCTGGATGCACGACCAGTGGATGTTCAGCAGCAGACCCGGCACGTACACCGCGTTGGGCAGGAACGAGAGGAAGTAGAAGTCCTTGTTGCGCGCCGCGTAGCTCCCGAAGCCGTAGCCGAACGGGCGCTGGCCCAGCTCGAGGCCGTTGAGCGCGAGCGCGAGGCCGATGCCGTCCTCCTCGGTCGGCGGCGTGAGCGGGAACTGCTGCAGGACGAAGAGGCCGTTGCCGTACCGCGGGTGCGACTCGGACGAGAGCACGCGGCAGATGACGCTGAACTCCCCGCCGATCGGCACCTGGACGACCCAGCCGCCCTTCTCCTCGAGGCGCGCGCCGACCGCCGGCGGCTGGTCGATGCCTCCTTCGAACGCCTGCTGGAACTCGTCCTTCGTCCAGCGGCAGGGCTCCTGGCCCGGCGCGACGAGGAGGTCGAAGATCGCGCCGACGATGGGCGCCGGCTCGGGCCGCGGGCCCTTCTCCGGATGGCCCGCACCCGGCACCGCCGCGTTCATCGCGCCGGCGAGCTGCGGCGCGATGGCCCGGGCCTCGGCGATCTGCATCATCGCAGCCGCGCCGAGCAGCGAACGCATCCACGGCATGTTCTCGCCGGTCACCGTGACCAGCGAGTGAAGCGCGAGCGTGCGCTCCGCCTCGTCGTACACGACGCCGGTCATGGCGGACGACAGCATGAGCGCGTCGCTGAGCACCGCCGCGCCCTCGGTGTCGAGCTCGACCGAGCGCAGCAGCTCGGTCTTGACGGAGACGAAGTGGCCGACCGGCCCGCCGGGCCCGGCCTGCTCGCTCCCGACGACCTCGATGGTCTGCGCCTGCATGTCGGGCCACCAGGTGAATCCGGCCGGCGTGGCGACGGCCCAGGCATCGTCGACCCGGAGCTGCTCGTCGCGGAGCCAGGCGACGGTCTGGGTGCCGGCGTCGGCGGCGGGCGGATGTCTCAAGTTTATCAGTATTACAAAAACATTAATCTGATAAATAAACTAGCCAGACAGAACGAAATTCTTTTGGAAAATCGCGAATGGCAAAATGCCGAGAACGTATTTTTATCTGTTGAACGGGGAGTCAAGGGATCGCTCGAGCGCGGGGAGATGGAAAAATTCACACAATTGCTTCATGCTCAAACGAATATCAATGGTCTTTTGGAGTTTTCGTTGTTCAGCAAGGAAGGGGTGGTCACCCATTCGTCTCACTCTAAAAACTTAAAAAATTATCTGCCGGACGCTTTAAAGAAGCAACTCCTGTCTCAGGAGAACAAATTCACCCGGCGAACGGACGTTGCTTATGAAATATATCAGCCTCATAAAGTTATACGAGATTGTATTCGTTGCCATA
>CAIXSE010000181.1 GCA_903921965.1 uncultured Thermoleophilia bacterium
ACCACCGTCTTCCTCAGCTCGCACCTGCTGCACGAGGTCGAGCAGGTGTGCACGCGCGCCGTGATCATCAACAAGGGCCGCGTCGTGGTGCAGGGCCCGGTCAGCGAGCTGCGCCCGAAGGACGACGCGGTCAAGGTGCTCACCGGCGACCAGGGCCGCGCCGCCGGTGTGCTGCGCGGCCAGTTCGGCGCCGCCGGCGTCGTCGAGGACGACGGCTACCTCATCGTGAAGGCCGACGAGGACGCCGTGCCCGAGATGGTCAGGCGCCTCGTCTCCGACGGCGTCGACGTGCGCGCCGTCGTGCCGGCGCCCGAGCAGGGCCTCGAGGACTTCTTCCTCGAGCTCACCGGGACCGACGGCGAGGCGACGGCGCCGAAGAAGCGGCGCGCCGGCCTCGCCCGCCTGCTGCCGGGAGGCCGGCGATGAGCCCCGCCGTCTGCGCCTGCCCGCCGGCCAAGCCGGGCGACCCGGACGGCCCGCCCGGCGCCCACGCCCACGGCAGCACCGCCGCCCCCGTGGGCGGCCACGCCTGGGGCGCCCTCCGCCGGGAGTGGATCAAGCTGCTCTTCCAGCGCCGCAGCTACCTCATCTGGGGCGGCGCCTTCGCCATCCCGTTCCTCATCTCGCTGGCGCTGTACCTCGCCGGCCGCTCGAACCCGCACCAGCAGGGCGAGGGGCCGATGTTCATCGGCCAGATCACCGGCAACGGCATGTTCGTCGCCGTCGCGGCGCTCTCGGCGCTGCTGCCCTTCCTGCTGCCGATGGCCGCCGCCATGGTGGCCGGCTACATGGTCGCCGGCGAGGCCGAGCTCGGCACGCTGCGCATCGTGCTGCTGCGCCCGGTGCGCCGCGGGAGCTTCCTGCTGGCCAAGTGGGCGATGGCCATCATCTACCTGGCCGTCGGCTTCGGGCTCATGGTCGCCGGCGGCCTGCTCTTCGGCGGCATCTTCTTCGGCCTGCACCCCATGATCACCCTGTCCGGCAGCACCGTCGGCGTGTGGCACGGGCTCGGCCTGATCCTGCTCAGCTGCGGGTACGGCCTCGCCGCCATGTCGTGCATCGTCTCCATGGCGCTGCTCTTCAGCACGCTGACAGACTCGAGCCTGACGGCGCTCATCGGCACCATCGTCGTGTACATCGTGATCACCGTGCTCATCCAGTTCAGCTACTTCGACTGGCTGGCGCCGTGGACGTTCCCGCACTACCTGCTGGAGTTCGCCAACTTCTTCCGCGACCCCATCTACTGGCGCCCGGTCCTGAAGGGTCTCGGCGTGTTCGCCGCCTGGAGCTTCGGGCTGACGCTCGTCGCCTACCTCGTCTTCCGCGGCAAGGACGTGCTGAGCTGACCGCTGGGGCGCCGGGCCTTCGGCGGCCCGGCGCCCCGGCGGTCACTCGCCCGGCGTCAGTCAGCGGTGAACGTGAACCCGTGGTTCTCGCCGATGGTGCTCCCCTGCAGGTGGTCGAGGATGTCGGTGTCCGCGTCCGCCGTGAACGTCGCCGCGGGCGTGAAGTTGCCGTCGTAGCGCTGGACGTGCGAGACGCGGAGCTCCTTGTACCACCCCCAGGAGGTCCAGTCCGGCGGCACCGGCAGCTCCCCGAAGCGGCCGAGCGAGACGGCCCCCGAGGCCAGCGTCCCATCGCTGTGGTCGGCCACGGGAGGCCCTGTGTACGGGTCTTTCTGCTGCAGCTTGCCGTCCACGTACAGCCGCATCTGCCGGGAGCCCCACTGGCAGGCGATGTGGTACCAGCGGTCCTCGGTCATGATCACCCCGCTCCACAGGGAGGTCCAGGTGCCCCGACCGGGGCTGCCGGCCGCGCTGTTCAGGGCGAAGTTCACCCCCGTCCCCTTGCCGCCGTTGATGACGAGCGTGGCCGCTCGCACGCCGCCGGGGTCGCTCACGTTGCCGTAGTGGAAGGTGATCTCGGCGATGCGGCCGCCCTGGCGTGTGTCCATGAGCGGGTACCAGGGCTTGTACCACAGCTCCACCGTGCCCGCGGGACTCGCCACCCCGGTGTCCCAGGCGTAGCGGATGTACTCGCTGCCCGTGGGCGCCTTGGCGCCGTCGCCCACGGAGTTCTCGACGGTGATCTGGACCGAGGCCGAGATCGGCGACTCCAGCAGGCCGTCGAAGGCGACCGCGCCGAGGTAGGCGACATACTGCCGCTGCGGCGGGGTGAAGCTGTAGGTCGTGAACCCCGGGGAATCGACCACGGTGCCGGGGGCGAGCGTCTTCGGGACGATCTGCACCGGGCTCGGGGCGCCGGGGTCCCAGGTCGCCTTGAACCAGTTGCGCTCGGCCCCGGACTCGCCGGGCGGTCCGGACGTCGCCCGGACGAGCGTCCAGGCGACGTAGTTCCAGCCCGACCACTGGCCTGGTGTGGTGCCTTCGTACTTGACCAGGAAGCGCGCCCACAGACTGTCGTCGTCGTGCACGGTGCGCGGTGTGTCGTAGTCCTCCGAAGCGCACCACACCGTGACGGGGCCGTGATAGACGCCGTCCCGCCTGGTCCCGGTGACCACGACGCGGCGCACCACCGGCGCCGTCTCCTGGATGTCGGCGCGTGCGCCCATGCGGTACCAGATGCGGTCGAGCGAGCGCTCGTCCAGGGCGAAGCCGGAGGCGCCGGCCTCGGCGTGACCGAGCAGGTACCCCTTGAGATCCATCACGCTCGACGGCCAGTGGTCGTCGATGACGTGCCACAGCTTGGCGAGGCCGCCGGCCCCGGTGCCGGCCCCGAGGCCACCCGCCCCCGCCAGCCGGTCGTCGTCCCCGGGCCCGTAGAGCCAGGTGAGCCTGGGCCCGGCGCTCGGCGTCGTCTCCCACTCGTACCACAGGCGGGAAGAGGCCTCGTCGGCGAGGTCCCACAGGATACGCGCGACCGAGCGGATGATGCGCGAGCCGTCCCCGGCGTACGCGTAGTCGCACTCGAGGGGCTGAGCGCAGTGGTCTGACCCGCTCGCGTACGCCGCGAAGAACTCGGCCCAGCCCTCCTCGAACGCCGTCCACGCATCCTCCGGGGCGGTGAAGCTGTCGTAGTCACCGGTGGAGATGAAGTTGTACAGGCGGCCGCCCCGTCTGAAGTGGCTCACGGTCGTGACGTCCAGGTAGGCGCGGAAGGCGCTGTCGTCCTGGCCGGCGTCGTAGGCCGCCGCCATCACGGCGTGGCCGTACTCGTGTGCGGCGATGTCGTCCCAGGCTGCGGCGGCCGCGTGGACGCCGATCTCGTCGGCGTGCCAGCGGTCGAGCACGTGGTCGTCGTCCCACCAGTAGTGGCTGGGGGCGTCACCGTCCAGCGGGCCGCTCGGAGCCGGGTACAACACGTCGATGGGCCCGCGCGCCCAGCCGGCGTCCGCGACCCAGCGGTCGTGCGCCTTGATGATCAAGTCGAGCATGTGCCACACCACGCGGGCGTCGCCGCCGTCGCTCACCAGGATCCCGGTCTGCGAGGTGGCGTTATCGGGGAAGGTCGGGCCGCCACCCCTGCCGTACACGTCGCCGTCGCCGTCGATCACGCGGGCGCAGGCGGAGCCGGCCGCCTGCGCGACGCCGTGGACGATCGGGTCGAGTCGCCCGCTCTCGTCCCACGTGTCGGACGCGTAGCTGTAGCTGAAGGTGCCGTCTGCGGCCGAAGGCACGACGGCGATGAAGCGCTCGGAACCGCCTGTGAGGTCCCAGATCTCGACCCTGATCCCGGCGCGCGGCAGGATCGTCTCGTGGTCTTGACCCTCGTAGGTGCAGCGCCCGGAGAGCACGAGCTGGCCGCTCGCCTCGCGGCCGGCCGACGAGCGCGCGGGTGCGCCGGTCCTGCTGAGCACGATCGTCACCTCGCCGGCGTCGAGGTTCACGTTGGCCTCGAGGCTGCCGCCCGGCAGGCCCGGCTTCGAGGCGGTGAAGGTGCGCCGCCCGAGCGGGCAGCCGGCGATGGTGAACGAGCCGTCAGCGCCGGTCGTGGCGCTCAGGCTCTGGCCGGCGACCTCGACGAGGGCGCCGGCCACCGCAGAGCCGCCTGCGTCGCGCACGGTGCCGTGCACGTCGGCCGGCGCGAACACGTACAGGTCCAGCACGCCGCTGGTCGCTGTGTTGCCGGCGGCGTCGATCGCGCGGAGCTCAGCGACGTAGGTCCCGGCCGCGACGTAGCTCCCGGCTGAGTCTCGGCCGTCCCACACGGCGTCGCCTGCGTCCTTTGGATCGGGCACGACGACGCGTGCGACCTCCGTGCCCTCCTTGTCGTTCTTCTCCGGGGGCCTGGACACGACGAGCTCGATGGCTGCCGGAACCTGGCCGCCGCACGTGTACCCCAGCCGCAGGCGCTCGCTCCCGCCGGCGAACAGCGTGGGCGGGTCGACTCCGGAGAACGCGATCACGGGCGGCACGTCGTCGACGGTCACCCGAGCCGCGGCCCGCCACGTCTTCCCTCCGCCCTTGGCGGTGGCGCGCAAGGTGTAGGTGGCGTTGGGCAGCGGGCCGTCCTTGGCCATCCCGTTCCAGGAGATGCGCGTCTCGCCGGCCTTGAGCGCTCGCGCCTTGAAGACCACGGCCACGAGCTTGCCGCCGGGCGCCCACGCTCCGAGCGTCACCCGGGCGGCGCGCGGCAGCGTGAGCGTGACGACGGTCGCGTCGACGGCGCCGTCGCCGTTCGGCGAGAATACCGCCGGCGCGACCGTCAATGACGCCTTCGCCGCTCCCGCGGGCGCCGCCGCCAGTACCAGAGCACCGACGCCGAGCAGGCAGGCCAAGGCAAGAGGAAGGAGAGCTCGCGCGGACATGACACACCCCCCGTGTGCAGGCAGGACGGAGCCCTGCGGACCGCTGCAGCCGACACTTCACTATAGCCTCACCGGTCGGGCATGAAGCGTTGAGGCGAGCCGGGGTGGTGAGGAGCCCGTCTTCTGTCGTCGCCGCGGGGGTGCCCGCCCCTTGGCCGCGGCCCCCGCGTCGCGTAGATTCGCAGGCGTGAGCGACACCAGCGACGCATACGCCGCGGGGATCATCGACTTCCTGCCCGACGCGACCGTCGTGGTCGACACGTCGGGCACCGTCGTCGCCTGGAACCGCGCCATGGAGGAGATGACCGGCGTGCCCGCCGCCGACATGGTCGGGTGCGGCGACCACGAGTACGCCCTGCCGTTCTACGGCGAGCGGCGGCCGATCCTCGTGGACCTCGTCTTCCTGCCGTCCGAGGAGCTCGCCGGCAGGTACGACCACATCCAGCGCAGCGGCGACACCCTGGTCGTCGACATCTTCCTGCCGGACTTCAAGGGCGGCACCTACCTGTGGGCCAAGGCGAGCCCGCTGTACGACCACGACGGCGTCCTCACCGGCGCCATCGAGACGGTCCGCGACATCACCGACCGCAAACTCGCGGAGCAGGAGGCCGAGCGCAGCCGCCGCGAGCTGGCCGAGATCGTCGACTTCCTGCCCGACGCGGCGTTCGTGATCGACACGCAGAGCGTCGTCCTCTCGTGGAACAAGGCGATGGAGGCGATGACCGGCGTGCCGGCCGCCGAGATGGTCGGGCGCGGCGACTACGAGTACTCGCTCCCGTTCTACGGCCGGCGGCAGCCGATGCTCGCCAACCTCGTCTTCATGGACAGCGACGAGGTCGACCGCCGCTACGACACCGTCGAGCGCCACGGCGAGACCCTCGTCGTCGACATCCACATCCCCGACTTCCAGGGCCGCGGCGCCTACTTCTGG
>CAIXSE010000182.1 GCA_903921965.1 uncultured Thermoleophilia bacterium
CGATGACGACGATGGAGAGCACGAACACCAGCAGCGGGAACCAGCCGATGGCGAGCTGCTTGCTGATGGTGATGCTGGCGTTCTCGATGGCGCCGGCGTCGAGGCCCTGGGAGTCTGCCGACCACCACATGATGAGCCCGTTCTGGATGATGATCGACAGGCCGAAGGTGACCACGATGGGCCGCGTGTCGTCGCTGCCGAGGGTGTAGTTCAGCAGTCCCCTCTGCAACAGGTAGCCGACGACGAACATGATGACGATGGTGATCGCCCCGGCCCAGATCACGCCGAGGCTGAGCGACTGCACGATGAACAGACAGACGAACGCGGCCAGGATGCCGAGGTCGCCGTGCGCGAGGTTCACCATGCGCATCACGCCGAACACGAGCGCGAGGCCGGTGGCGAACAGGGCGTACAGCCCGCCCAGGAGAATGCCCTGAAGAGCGACGTTTACCCAAGTCATGACATCACATCCCGAAGTAGGCTGCAGTGATCGCTTCCGAGGTCAGCTCGCTCGGCTTGCCCTCGAGGCTGATGCGGCCCTCGAGGAAACACGCGACGTGGTCGGCCACCGTGAGCACGTGCTGCACGTCCTGCTCGACCACGACGATGGTGGTGCCGGTGCCGACCAGGTGCACCATGGCTTCGTAGATGCGCTTGATGACGACCGGGGCGAGGCCCAGAGAGACCTCGTCGAGCAGCAGGAGGTCGGGGTTGGACATGAGCGCCCGGCCGATGGCCAGGGCCTGCTGCTCGCCGCCCGACAGACTGCCCGCGCCCCGCCTGAGGAGCGGCTTGAGGAGCGGGAAGAGCTCCAGCACCGACTCCACCTTCCAATCACCCTTGCGCCCGCCGTACGAGCCGATCTGCAGGTTCTCGAGCACACTCAGGCTCGGGAACACGCGGCGCCCCTCGGGGACCAGGGCGATGCCCATCTTGACGCGGTCGTGGGCGGCGATGGCGTCCACCGGCCTGCCCTGGAAGAGCACCTCGCCGGAGCGCGGTCGCATGGCCCCCGCAATGGTGCGCAGGAGCGTTGACTTGCCGCCGCCATTGGCGCCGATGCAGGCGAACGTCTGGCCCTCTTCGACCGTGAACGACACCTTGAAGAGGGCCTGGAAGTCGCCGTAGAAGACGTCGACGTCCTTGAGCTCGAGCACGGTCGTACCGCTACGCAGCGGGCGCTTGGAGCCGTGCTCCGAAGGTGCAGTGCTCATAGCGGCGTCCCCCCCATGTAGCAGGCCTGCACCTCGTCGCTGCACATGACCTCGTTGGGGTCGCCCTCGATGAGGTTGCGCCCGAAGCTGATGGCGACGATGCGCTGCACCACGGCGAGCAGGGCGTGGACGATGTGCTCGATCCAGATGATGGAGATGCCCTCCGCGTGCAGGTCCTTGACCGTCTGGATGAGCTGCTCGACCTCGGAGTCGGTGAGGCCGCCGGCGATCTCGTCCAGCAGGAGCACCTGGGGATCGCCGGCGAGCGCCCTCGCGAGCTCGAGCCGCTTGCGGTCGAGCAGCGGGAGGGCGCCCGCCTGCTTGTTGGCCTTGGGCGCGAGCCCGGTGAGCTCCAGCGTCTCCACGCAGCGCCGGTAGCTCGCGCGCTCGCTCATGTTGCGGCCGTACGCGGCGCACACGAGCACGTTCTCGAACACGCTCATGTCGCCGAACGGCTTGGGGATCTGGAACGTGCGGCCGATGCCCTCGCGGCAGCGGTCGTGACGCTTCACCCCGGTGATGTCCTTGTCCCGGTACATCACCCGGCCTTCGTCGGGCCGGTACACGCCGGTGACCAGATTGAAGAACGTGGTCTTGCCGGCGCCGTTCGGCCCGACGATGCCCAGCGCTTCTCCCTCGTTGAGCTTCACGCTCAGGTCGTCGATGACCTTCACGCCGCCGAAGGACTTGCAGAGACCGACTGTCTCCAGGACTACGGTCACGGGATATCACCGCCCCGCATCACAGGGACCTCCTTACGCTCGGTCAGCGCTGGGCTGTTCGCCGGGATCCGGGTCAAGATCAGTACTGGATCGGCTGCAGCTCGGCCGTGAGCGGGATGTCGGCGGCGAGCTTGTTGCCGACGATGGCCAGGTCGAACGGGTACTTGGTGCCCTTGACCCACTGGCCACCCACGAGCGGCGTGGTGCTGACGTTCTGGACGGGGTTGTTGGTGCCGCCGTTCCAGCTGACGGGACCGCACATGGTGTCGAGCTCGGTGGCCACGATGGCGCTGAGGATCGACTCCTTGTCGTCGATGTTCTCGGTGCGCGTGAGCGCGTCCTTGACGACCTCGAACACGGCGTAGTGCATGATCGGCTGCGTCCACTGCTTGCCGGTGGACGACTCGTAGGCGTCGCCGATCTCCTGGCAGGTCTGCCCGGTCAGGGAGGACTTGAACGGGTGGTTCGGCGACCACCAGACCTCGCTGGTGAGGCCGTAGCCGATCTCACCGAGGGCCTCGAGCGCCGACGGGAACAGGATGGCCTTGGCCATGGTGGCGACGATCGGCTTGTAACCCTGCTGGTACGACTGCTTCCAGAAGTTGGTGAAGTCCGGCGGGATCATGACGCCGTTGAGGATCTGGCAGTCGGCGGCCTTGAACTTGCCGATCTGCGCCGTGAAGTCCTCGGTGCCGTTCTGGAACTTGCCGGGGTTCACGAACGTGTAGCCCGCCGGGCCGTAGAACGTGGGCATGCCGGTCTTGGGATCGGACCAGGCGTTGCCGTCGGCGTCGTTCGGCCACATCACGCCGATCTTCTTGTTGGTGTCGAGCTTGTCCCACAGGTCGATGAACACGTTGGCGGCCTCGCCGGAGCCCCAGAAGAAGTGGTACGTCCACTTGAAGGGCACGGGGTTGGCGGGGTCCTTCTGGCGGCCGAAGTAGTAGGCCTGCCACGGGCAGTCGTTGGAGACGCAGGGCACGCCGAGCGCCTCGGCCTGGTCGGCCACCGGCACCACGGTGTCCGGCGTCGAGGCGACCATCATGACGTCGACGGCGTCGTTGGTCATGAGGTCGCCGGCGACCTGGGCGGCGCGGTTCGAGTCTGACTGCGAGTCCTTCATGATGATGGTGACCGGGTGCACCACGCCGTCGGCGGTGGTGAGGCCGTCCTTGACGGCGGCGTTCCACTGGTCGACGCAGAACGTGTCGGCCTCGCCGAACGCGGCCAGCGGGCCGGTGAGCGGCGAGACGAAGCCGACCTTGATCTCGCGGCCCTCGGCGCCGGAAGTGCTGCCGCCGCCGCCGGAACTCGAGCTGGTGGTGCCGCACGCCGCGAGGGCGCCGCTCAGACCGCCGGCGAGCCCCAGCGCGGCGCCGCCGACGCCGGCGACCTTGAGGAAGTCACGCCTGGTGATGGGCTTGTTGAGGCCTTCGTTGGTGGTGCGTTCGTCCGAGCTCATGCCGCCTCCTTTTCGTGGTCCTCGGGCAGGCTGACGCTCTCTGCGAGACGCTGCCGTCGGACCCCCCCTTTGGGTCCTTGCTCTTACCGGGCACGTGCGCCGGCCGTTCCACTTCCGCCGCCGGCGCGCCGCCGGATCTCCCCTCGGGCCATCCGCCATGCGGACGGCCTTTCCCACGATACGGGCATCATACTGCCCGCACCGTACCTGTCAAGAACGCCGTCCCGGCATTCGGAACGCTCGTACCGGCATCCGGTCGTCAGGCGGCGGCGTCACTGCGGGCTGACCAGCTCCGGGTGCAGCTTGAGACGCTCGACCACCTCGGCCACGCCGGCGGGCTCGCGCTGCACCGAGCGTGCGATGCGTACGAGGCGCTCCACGAGCTGCGCGTTGGACTCCGCCGGCACGCCCTTCTCGAGCACCAGGGTGTCCTCCATGCCGGTGCGGGCGTTGCCTCCCATGGCCAGGCCGATGGTCGTCATGGGCAGGTTGGTCTTCGCCACGCCGATCACCTGCCAGCTCGTGCCCTCCGGCAGCTCGCCCACGAGCCACGAGAGCAGCGCCGGGTCGCCGCGCATGCCGCCGTGCACGCCCATC
>CAIXSE010000183.1 GCA_903921965.1 uncultured Thermoleophilia bacterium
ATCGGCATCCTGACCGGCGGCGGCGACATCCCCGGTCTGAACCAGGCGATCCGCGGCGTCACCATGCGGGCGCTGCGCGAGGGCTTCGACGTGGTGGGCATCCGCCGCGGCTGGGCGGGGCTCGTCGACCTCGACCGCGACAACGTGGGTGACGACCTGAGCCACTACTGCATCCCGATCACCGAGGACGTCGCCGAGAGCATAGTCTACAAGGGCGGCACCTTCCTGCACTCCTCGCGGACCAAGCCGAGCGCCGTGCCGCTGAAGGACCTGCCGGAGCACCTCAGGGGCAGGTACACGGCCGAGAAGAACGACGTCAGCGACGACGTGATCGCCAACCTGCAGTTCCTCGGCGTCGACTACCTGGTGCCGATGGGCGGCGACGACACGCTGAGCTACGGCGTCGAGCTGGGACGGCGAGGGTTCCCCGTGGTCGCCGTGCCCAAGACGATGGACAACGACGTGCCCGGCACCGACTACTGCATGGGCTTCAGCACCTGCGTGTCGCGCACCATCGAGATGGCCCACCAGGTGACGAGCTCGGCCGCGTCGCACGAGCGCATCGTCGTGCTCGAGGTGTTCGGCCGCTACGCCGGCTTCACGGCGCTGCTGCCGACCTTCGCCGGCGCCGCCGACCGCTGCGTGATCCCCGAGTACAAGTTCGACATGGAGCACCTCACCGAACTGCTGGTGCACGACCGCAACAGCAATCCGGACCTCTACTCGGTGTGCATCGTGAGCGAGGGCGCCATGCCCGAGGGCGGCGACATGGTGTTCCAGGCCGGCGAGAAGGACCAGTTCGGGCACGCCAAGCTGGGCGGCATCGGCCAGAACGTGAGCAACAAGATCAAGGAGCTGGCGCCGAAGTACAACGGCGGGAAGAAGATCGACATGATCTCGATGAACCTCGGCTACCTGGTGCGCAGCGGTGCGCCGGACGCCGTGGACTCCATCGTGCCGAACGCCTACGGCAACCTCGCCGTGGACTGCATCCTGAAGGGCGAGACCGGGCGCCTGGTGGCGCTGCGCGGCGGCAGGTACGGGTCGGTGCCGCTCGAGGAGGTCGTCTCGACGAAGAAGGTCGTGGACGTGGAGCGCTGCTACGACACCGAGCGCTACCGGCCGCGCTACGACGGCCTCGAGGGCCTGCCGATGCTGGTGCTCGGCGGGTCGGTCTGACCGAGGCGAGGGCGTGGAGGGCCACGGCATGAGGCGCCGCCTGCTGCTCGTCCCGGACGGGATGGCGGACGAGCCTCAGGCGGCGCTGGGCCTGCGCACGCCGCTCGAGGCGGCGCGCACGCCGTACATGGACGCGCTGGCGCGCAACGGCATCTGCGGGCGCGTGCGCACCGTGCCCGAGGGCATGCCGCCGGGCAGCGACGTCGCCAACCTGGCGGTGCTGGGCTACGACCCGGCGGCCTGCTTCAGCGGGCGCAGCCCGCTGGAGGCCGCGAGCATCGGCGTAGACCTCGGCCCAGGCGACGTGGCCTACCGCCTCAACTTCGTCAGCGTCGTCGACGGCCTCATGAAGGACAACACGGCCGGCCACATCAGCGACGAGGACGGCGGCCGGCTGATCGACGCGCTGCGCGCGGCGCTGGACGACGGTGCCTTCGAGTTCCACCAGGGCGTGAGCTACCGCAACCTGGTGGTGTGGCGCGGCGGCGCGGTCGTGCCCTGCACGCCGCCGCACGACATCCTCGACCAGCCCGTGGCCGGGCACCTGCCGGGCGAGGCCGCGGGGGTCGCGGAGAGCGAGGCCGCCCGCGCCCTGACGGCCCTGCAGGAGAGGTGCGACGAGGTCATCGGCGGGCTGCGCCCGCAGACGAACGCCTGGTTCTGGGGCGAGGGTACGGCGCCGAAGATGCAGTCGTTCCGCGACCTGTACGGGTTGAGCGCCGCCGTCGTCGGCGCCGTCGACCTGGTGCGCGGCCTCGGCCGGCTCGCCGGCATGGACGTGATCGACGTCCCCGGCGCCACCGGCGACCTGCACACCGACTACGGCGCCAAGGCGCGCGCCGCCGTGGAGGCGTTCGCGGACCACGACCTCGTGTGGGTCCACGTGGAGGCGCCCGACGAGGCCGGGCACATGGGCGACCTGCGTGAGAAGGTGCGCGCCATCGAGCGGGTGGACGCCGAGGTGCTCGGGCCCATCCTCGACTCGCGCACCCGTCCCACCGCCATGGTGCTGCCGGACCACTACACGCCGCTCGCCACGCGCACGCACGACGCCACGCCGGTGCCGTTCGTGATCAGCGAGCCGCTGCCCGGCTCGGGCGGCGGCGGCGCCATGGGGTACGGCGAGTCCGACGCGGCGACCACGGGCCTCTTCGTGGACGACGGCCCGGCGCTCATGCGCCTGTTCCTCCAGGCCACGGGGCAGTCGGGCGGATGACGCCGGCGGCCCCGGCAGCGCCGCCGCGAGCGGGAGCGGCGCGGTGACCGCGAGGCCTGAGCGGCCTGACCGCGGCGGGCCGGCGGGCGAGCCCGCGCGCAGG
>CAIXSE010000184.1 GCA_903921965.1 uncultured Thermoleophilia bacterium
CCTGAGCCGCTTCATCCTGCCGCTCGGCAAGGGGCCGGTGGGGCGTCCGGCCACGTTCGCGGCCGGCGAGCCGCGCGAGCTGGGGCCGTGGCCGCGGCACTACTTCGACGCCCGCGGCAGCAAGACGGCGGCCGCCAAGCTGGAGCGCGTGAGCCAGTGGCGCAAGACGCGCTCCGCGGCGTTCCGGTGGCTGCTGCCGGCCAACCTCCGCGAGCTGGCCCGCCTCGTCGAGGCCTGCCGCAGCCGCGGCCTGGAACCGGTCCTGGTGCAGCTGCCCCTGAACGACACCGTGGTGGCCGGCAGCCTGGACCCCGAGCGCGAGGCGCTCTCGCGCGGGTGCGCGGAGGTCGCCGCCCGGCTCGGCGTGCGCTTCATCGACCAGCCCGTCGCGCGCGACCTCACCGACGCCGACTTCTACGACACGGTGCACCTGCTCCACTCCGGCGCCGTCAAGTGGCAGCGCGCCCTCGCGGCGCGGACGGCGAAGCTGCTCCGCGGCTTGTGACGGCTCGCCGCCCGTTCCGGCGCGCGCTCAGGCGGCCGGCGGTTCGGCGAGCGGGAGCGTGACCCGGAACAGCGAGCCCTCGCCGGGCGAGCTCCGTACCTCCACGGTGCCGCCGTGCGCGCGCACGAGCTCCCGCACGATCGAGAGCCCGATGCCGGCGCCGCCGGTGGCGCGGGAGCGCGACTTCTCGCCGCGCCAGAAGCGCGTGAAGACGTGCTGCTGGTCTTCGGCGGCGATGCCGATGCCGGTGTCCCGCACGTCGAGCACCGCCCTGTCGCCTTCGGCCGCCACGCGCAGCGTCACGCGGCCGCCGGCGTCGGTGTAGCGCAGGGCGTTCGAGAGCAGGTTGGCGGCGACCTGCTCGAGACGGCGGGGCTCGCCCTCCACCGCCGCCGGGGCGAGGTCCTCGCCGAAGGCGATGCCCTTCTCCGCGAAGCGCGGCGCGAAGGCGGCCGCCTGGGCGCGCGCCACGCCGGCGAGGTCCAGGGCCTCGAGGTCGAGGAGCAGACCGGGGCGCTGCGCCTCGGCCAGCGACGAGAGGTCGTCGAGCAGCCGCGCGAGGCGCAGCGCCTCGTCGTGCATGGCGGCCAGGTTGGCGGCCTCGTCGGCGAGCACGCCGTCCTGGGCCGCCTCGATGCGCGCCAGCAGGCCCATCACCGGGGTGCGCAGCTCGTGCGCCAGGTCGGCCACGCTCTCCTTGCGCAGCTCTTCTTCCTGCTGCAGCGTCTCGGCGAGGCCGTTGAGCGCCTCGGCCACGGCGCGGATCTCGGCGTCGCCGCTCTCGGGCACGCGGACGGCGAGGTCGCCGGCGCCCATGGCCTCGGCGCCGGCGCGGATGCGGCGCAGCGGCTTCGACAGCGTCACCGCGAGGTACAGCGCCGCCGCCAGGGCCACGGCGAGCGACGCCACGCCGGCGAAGATGTTGGTGCGGGCCAGCTCGCTGCGCAGCGCCAGCTCCTCCTCGGTGAACAGGCGGCCGTCGTCGCGGCTCACGGTCACGCTGCCGATGCGCCGGTCACCCAGCATGATGGGCGCCGACGCCGCGGCGCCGGCTTCGGGCGGCGCGAGGGGCGGGTGCTGGAAGACGAGCTCGCCGGCGACGTCGCTGACCTGCACGGCCAGGAAGTCGATCTGCGCCAGGTGGTGCATGGTCTCGACCCCCTGCTGTGTCCACCGCCCGTCCGTGGTCAGCACCGCGGCGGCCTCGCCGAAGTGCCTCGCGGAGTTGGCGAGGCGAGCCTTGGCCGACTCCTCGAGGCGGGCGGTGAGGCTGAGGTTCGAGTAGACCGTGGTGACGGCCGCGCCCAGGAGCGCGACCGCCACGAAGGCGACGATAAGGCGCGGTCGCAGCCCCCAGCGCACGCGTCGCCTCACAGCTTGGCGAGCCTGTAGCCGATGCCGGTGACCGTCTCGACGTAGCGGGGGCGTCCGGGCCCGGGCTCGAGCTTCTTGCGCAGGTTCTTGACGTGCACGTCGATGGTGCGCTCGTCGCCGTCGAAGTCGTAGCCCATCACCCTGTCGATGAGCTCGTACCGGGAGTAGGCGCGGCCGGGGTAGGTGGCCAGCGCCGTGAGGAGCTTGTACTCGTTGGGTGTGAGGTCGACAGGCTCGCCGTCGCGGCGGACCTCGTGCTTCACCGTGTCGATCTCCAGACGCCCCTCGTCGAAGCGGAGCACCTGCACGAGGGGCTGCTCCACGCCGCCGGTGCGGCGCAGCACCGCGTGCACCCGGGCCACCAGTTCCCGGGGGCTGAACGGCTTGACGAGGTAGTCGTCTGCCCCTGCGACGAGTCCGGCCACGCGCTCGTCCTCGCTGGCCTTGGCGGTGAGCATGACGATGGGCACGTCCGAGCGGCTGCGGACCTCCTCGCACACCTCCTCGCCGGAGAGGTCGGGGAGCATGAGGTCGAGCACGATGAGGTCGGGCTGCCGGCGCTCGGCGAGCAGGAGGCCCTCGCGGCCGTCGGCCGCGGTGAACACGGTGAAGCCGTCCTTCTCGAGGTAGGCGCGCACCACCTCGCGCACCGACTCCTCGTCGTCGATGACCACGATCTTCTGCTGGGCCACCGCGTCACCTCCGCCTCGACCAGCCACGTTCGGAACTGTACCCACTTGCGGCCGTGGCCGACATGGATGGGGTCTGCTCGTGCCACCCGCCCCGTTCGTCGCACCTACGCCCGGTGCGCCATCGGCTGCGCGAACAGGTAGAAGTTGACCGCGACCAGCACGGCGATGAGCAGGAGCTGGGGCACGAGCGACCGCCAGCCGGCCTTGCCGTGCGCTGAACGCGCGATGCGGTACGAGGCGTACACGGTCGCCGTGATGCCCGCGCCCAGCATCAGGTATTGCAGCACCTCGATGGTCGCGGTGTTCAGGAGTGCGGTGTTTCCGTTCCACGTGCCGCCCAGCCAGAGCGCGAACGAGCGCGGCACGGCGAGTCCCTCGCCCAGCAGGTGGAACAGGTTGTGGGCCATGTGCGCCGCCAGGTCGAGGGGTATCAGCGCGTACCCGAAGATGGTGAAGTCGCGCAGCATGTTCCCGCCGGTCAGCCGCGACGAGACGAAGCTGGCCACCGCGAGGAGCGCCACCGGGATGGCCATGGCCGCCGCGAAGAGCACGGTGAAGTTCACGTCGCTGTCCGTCGTGCCGGTCACCATCGCGATGTGGCCGAGCAGGGTCGGGTACACGCCCAGCATGGTGAGGTTCTGCACGATGACCACGCCGACCAGCACGATCGCCAGGAACGCCACGTCCAGACGCGGCTTGCGGACGTTCCAGAACTCCGACGTCGGCTTGCGCAGCTCGAGGCGCAGGGAGCCGTGCGGGCACGACTTCACGCAGTTGCCGCACATGTTGCAGTCGCGGTTGGAGTCCATGGTCCGCGGCACCTCGTACAGGGGGCATGCGGCGGCACGGGGCGAGCCGTTGGCGCACCAGAGGTCCTTGCAGCCCACCTTCTTGCAGTTCGCCTGGTTGGCACGCACTGCCAGGGACGAGGTCATCGAGTAGTTGCCGGAGAGGCCGCCGAGAAAGCAGAGGTGGCTGCAGAAGGCGCGTCGCTCGAAGAACAGGCTCATGACGATGGCGCCGCCGAGCATGGCCAGCAGCAGATAGCCGGTGCCGCGCGGCGAGTCGACGATGCCGAACACGTGGTCGGCCCAGGTGATGAAGAGGAAGGTGAGGTCGATGATCCAGATGCCGTACTTCTTGAGGAAGCGCGGCACCTTCAGGTTCACGCCGGTGAGGCGCTGGAACCACTCGCCCACCACGGGGTAGGGGCACACCGTGCACCACAGGCGCGAGAACAGGAAGTAGGAGAGCGGCAGCAGCGGCCACCACACGATCCACACGATCGTGGAACCGAAGTTGTCCTCGACCACCGTGGGACCGAAGAGCGTGGCCAGCATGACGGCGCCGAACACGACGAGGCCGATCCATTGGAGGACTCCCGGATACAGCCTGCTCCCGACCATGCGGCCCACCCAGGGGATGTGCAGCAGGTTGGGTTCGGGGCCGGATGGCGGCAGGGGGCCGGGAGCGTCCGGCGCTCTGAGGGCCAGCTCGAGCTCGTCGAGGGCGGCGTCCGGGCGCTCGATGCCGGGCCGCTCCGCGACGCTCGCCTGCGCAGCCGGGCCGGCGAGCGGGGCTCCGGAGGCACACCGCTCCCTAGACATGCTGCACGCCCGCGGTCGCGAGCTCGCCGGTCGCCATGCGCCGGCGCAGGCGGCGCTTGGTCGCCATCGCGGCCAGGGTGGCGCCGGCGACGATGGCGAGGAAGGCGCCGATCACGAACCAGTTGACGGCGCCGCCCATGTCCATGTGCTGCGGCGCGCCGGCGGTCTGCCCGTCGGCTTCGCCGTGGGCGGCGGTCTCGCCGCCGTGGCCGGAGGCGCCTGCGGCGGCGGGCTCCTCCTGCGTGTGGCCTGCTGCATCCATCTCGGCGTCAGTCATGCCGGACATGACCGACATGCCGCCCTCGCTCGCCGGCGCAGGTGCGGCCGCAAGGCCGGCCAGGGCGAGCATGACGGCCACGGCGAGCAGGAGCGTCGCCAGATCCCGGGTGGTCGATCGATGAGTCATGGGGCGGTACGCCTCCTCGCTCGGGTGCGGGCCCCCACCGTGTCGGGGCCAGCGATGAGGCGGCATGGTAGAGGCTCCGCGTGAAGGACATGTGGAGACGCCCTCTGCCTTGCGGGACGACGACGCGGCTTCATCTCGCCTTCACACGGTGCCCGTAGAGTGCCCGGCGGCCCGTCGCGACGAGGCGCCCCTGACCAGTGACCGCGCGCGCCGGGTCCACCGTCCGTGCGCTCGATACCCGAGGTGCCGACCATGGACCGTCCCCGACGAAGCGCCGCTCCGGCCGTGTTGCTGCTGGCCGCGGCGGTCCTGCTGGGCGCGGTGACCGCCGTTGAGGCCGTCGCCACGCCGCTCTCCCAGAAGAAGGCCCGGCTGCGCGAGGTGCAGGCTCGTCTGGACCACGTCGGCATGCAGGTCGAGAAGGCCGTGGAGCGCTACAACCAGGCCGAGTCCCGGTTGCGGACGGTCCGCGTGCGCATCGACCAGAACCGTCGTCAGCTCGAGGCGGCGCGCGACGACCTGAGGCTCGCGAACCGGCAGCTCTCCCGGCGCGCCGAGAGCATCTACAAGGCGCCGCAGGCGAGCTTCGCCGACGTGCTGTTCTCGGCGCGGAGCTTCCGTGATCTGCTGTCCGGCCTCGCGTTCATGCAGCGTCTCGGTGACAGCGACGTGGACCTCGTGCAGTCGGCCGAGGCGCTCGCGCAGGACGTGAAGGACAGGCGCACGGCGCTCCGGGCCGACGAGACCGCCGCCGAGGCACTGCTCGCCGACCGGCGCTCGCAGAAGCGCGAGATCCTCGCGACCGAGGCGCGGATGCAGCAGCTGGAGCGCGGCCTCGAGGCGGAGGTCGCGCAGGCGCTCGCCGCGCAGCGGGCCGCAGCCCGGCGGGCGGCTGCGGCCGCCGCAGCTGCCGCTCCCATCGCGAGCGCAGGCCGGGCCGCATCCGGCGCCACCGTGCCGGCCGCGGACCCCGGCGGACCGGGCCACCCGGAGGTCGTGGCCATCGCGCAACGCTACCTCGGGATCCCGTACCTCTGGGGCGGCGCCAGCCCGAAGACCGGTTTCGACTGCTCCGGACTCGTCATGTACGTGTACGCGCAGGTCGGCATCGGGCTGTCACACGGGGCGACGGACCAGCAGCGCGCCAGCAAGCCGGTGCCGTTGAACGCCCTGCTGCCCGGCGACCTCGTCTTCTACGGCAACGCCGGCTACAGCTACCACGTGGCCATCTACGTGGGCGGGGGCCAGGTCATCGAGGCCCCGCGTACCGGCGCCCTGGTCAGCTACGACGGCGTGGACGACGCCTGGATCGGCGGGCGCTTCTAGCCGCCGGCGCGCTCCCGGCCTTCACGGAATCTCCACGGCGGCCGGCTACATTGTGTGTGCACGCTGGGTCGCGGCCGCAAGGAGCGCGACCCGAGGCAACCGTCGTCAGGAGTACACGTGAAGACCATCGTCGTCACCCTCTTCGCCCTGTCCGCCCTGCTGCTCGTCCCGGCCGGCGCCCTCGCCGCGAACGCCTCGGGCGGGGCCGGCCAGGACTTCGGTCAGCACCACGCCGGGATGGCCAGAGCCGGCGAGCTCGGCGCCGAGATGAACCCGGGCCACCACTTCGGCTTCTCTGGCTGGGAGCATCACTGAGACCCAGCAGGTAGACGCGCGCTGACCGGACGCCCGCTCGCCGCTCCGTGCGGCGGGCGGGCGTCGTCGCGTCAGGCCCCGTGCCAGGCATCCGCGCCAAAGGTGCGTTCATCCGCTCTTCGCGATGTGGGGGAAGAAGAGGACTGATCGGATCCTCTTCTCGACGCGGAGGCGGGACGGTGACGACCGGCCTGGATGCAGACGGCGGGCGGGCTTTCGATCGCGGCGAACGCCGTGGCCCAGACGGCCGCCATGATCTTCGACCCGGCGCAGACCTCCATCGCGGAGCCGCGCCGCTGGGTGCGGGAGTGCGGCTGCCACTGCGCCGGCCGCTCGGTCCCGCGGCACCTCTGCGATCCGCTCGCCGAGCCGTCGGCGTGCGTCGCCGTACCGGCCGTCGCACCGGCCACACCGGCGCCGGGCTCGGGCGTTCCCGATCGTGGTCGCGACGGTCACGTTCACGCAGCCGCCGGCGGCGCACGCGGCGCTCTCACGCGGGCATGTGGATGGCCGCCATGGCGCGACATGCGGAACCGGTCCTTCGCCGCCGCCGCTCTGGCCGTGCCCGTCGTGCCGTTATCGCCCACGGGTGGGGCGCTGCTGGGGCTTCAGCTCCCCGCCCCGTTCGGGACGACCTCCTGAGGTGTCCCACTTCCTGCTGAGCCTGCGGGTGGTGTTCTGCTCGTCGACGATCTTCTTCCGCGGGGCCCTCCGCGCGCTGCACGCGCACCCTCGACATGACGGTCCTCGTGGCGGTCGCCGCCGGCGCCGGCACCGACGTCGCCGTCGAGACGGCCGACGTGGTACCGATGCGCTTCGATCCCGCAGACGTGGTCCGCGCCATCGGCATCAGCCGCGCAACGCCCCGCAAGATGCGCCAGATCCTCGCCTGGGCGGTGGGCTACGAGGCACTCGCCCTGCCCGCCGCCGCGGGGGTCCTCGCCCCGCTCGGCTTCGCCCTGCGGCCCGAGATCGCGGCGGTCTCCATGTCGGGCACGAGCGACGTCGCGCTGAAAGCCCTGCTGCCGAGACGGCTGCGGACCGACTGAGGGTCGTGGACCGGGTCTTCACGGTTTCTCCACATGGGTGCCGCACACTGACGCCATCACCTGCCGGCCCGGGTACGTCCCCTCCGACCCGTCGCAGGCAGCAGCTCCGCAGCGACGCAGGCGCGGCCCCCCGCGGTGTCCTGCAGCGTGCGATCTGCCCCGGCGCGCAGCGTGGAGCGTGACGGCGACGGGCCGGGCGCTTCGGCGCCCGGCCCGTCGCACGAATCGAATCCGGCGCAGGCGTCTACACACCTTCTTCATCCCCTGCCCCTACCATGCGTGCACCGAGAGTCCCGTGGCGGCGCGCAGCCCGCCAGGCAAGGAGGTCACGCACGTGAGCACGTCGAGGAACCGCAACCGCAGCACCGGCGGCCAGGGCCGCGGCGTCGGCAGCAGCCGGCAGTCGAGCCGCGAAGAGAAGCGCGCCCAGTTCGAGCAGCCCAGGCGGCGCACCGGACTGCACATCCTCGCCGCCGGCGCCGCTCTGGTCGCCGTCGCCGTCGTGGCCTTCGTGATCGTGTCCGGACGCGACGGCGGCGCGCCCGCCACCGCGACCGCCGCGACCGCGCCCGGCGGCGACGTCTCCATCCCGCTCACGGAGATAAGCGACGGCCAGGCGCACTTCTACACCTACGACGCCGGCGGCACCGAGGTGAAGTACTTCGTCATGCAGAGCGCCGACGGCGAGTACCGCGCCGCGTTCGACGCCTGCGACGTGTGCTATGCGCAGAAGAAGGGGTACCAGCAGGACGGCGACGACATGGTGTGCAACAACTGCGGGCAGCGCTTCCCCTCGGACAAGATCAACGTGGTGGCGGGCGGCTGCAACCCCTCGCCGGTCGACCGCGAGGTGCGGGGCGACAACCTCGTCTTGAAGGGCTCCGACCTGCAGACCGGAGCGCAGTACTTCTGAGCCCGACCGGCGCGCGGGTCGAGAGGACGACGAGATGAGACTGGGCACCGTGGCCCTCGGCAACCTGCGGCGCCGCAAGGGCAGGGCCGTCTTCCTCGTGGCCGGTCTGCTGGTGGGTATCGGCACCGTGGTGGCGCTGCTCACGCTGAGCTCCTCGCTCACCATCGAGGCGCAGAACCAGCTCGAGACCTACGGCGCCAACATCCTCATCGCGCCGCGCACCGACGGGCTCTCGCTCTCGTACGGCGGCGTGTCGGTGGCCGACGTGGCCGTGGGTGAGCGCGAGCTCCGCGAGGCGGACCTCGCGCGCATCGACACCATCCCCAACAACGAGAACATCGCCATCGTGGCGCCCGAGTTGCTGGGCGCCGTCGAGGCGGACGCCACACAGGCTCTTCTGATGGGAGTCCGCCTGAAGGACGAGTTCGCGCTCAAGAAGTGGTGGAGGCTCTCGGGGCGGCCGCCGCGGGGCGACCAGGAGCTGGTCGCGGGCGCGGCGGCCGCCCGGACCCTCGGCCTTGATCCGGGCGACGTCGTCACCGTGGCGGACCGCCGCTTCACCGTCGCCGGCGTCCTCGAGCCGACGGGTTCCCAGGATGACGACCTCCTCATCGCCGACCTCGCCGTGGCGCAGGACATCCTCGCCCGGCCGGGGGCGGTGTCCATGGTCCAGGTCGCGGCCCTCTGCAGTGACTGCCCGGTGGAGGAGATGGCCGTGCAGCTCTCCGATGCCCTGCCCGGCACGCGCGTCACGGCGCTGCAGGAGAAGGTCAGGAACCGTATGGACGCGATCGACCAGTTCCGCACGTTCAGCTGGATCGTGGCCGGCGTGGTCATCGTCATCGAGGCGCTCGTGGTCCTCGTGACGATGATGGGATCGGTCAACGCCCGCACCCGCGAGATCGGCATCTTCCGCACGCTCGGGTTCAGGCGAGGCCACGTGACCAGGCTCATCCTGATGGAGGCGGTCGCGGCCAGCGTGCTGGCCGGGCTGCTGGGCTATCTCGCCGGCATGGGCGTCAGCTACGCGCTCCTGCCGGTGCTGGCCGGCGACGGCGTGTGGATCACGTGGACGCCGGAGCTGGCCGGCGCCGCCGTGGGCCTGGCGGCGGCCATCGGCGCCGCCGGCTCGCTCTATCCTGCTCTCCACGCGAGCCGGCTCGACCCCACCGTGGCGCTGCGGGCGCTGTCATGAGGACCACGGCATGACGCTCTTCAGCATCGCCCTCAGCGACCTGTGCCGGCGCAAGGCGCGTACCGCGTTCCTCGTCGCCGGGCTGCTCATCGGCGTGGGCACCGTGGTCGCCCTCATCGCGCTCACGCAGTCGCTGACGGGGCAGACCAGGGCCAACCTGCAGGAGTACGGCGCCAACATCGTGATCGCGCCGCGCGCGGACGACGTCTCCCTCAGCTACGGCGGCATCTCGGCGGGCGGCGTGTCGGTGGGCGAGCGCTCCATCCCGCAGGCCGACCTGGCGCGCCTCGACGGCATCGCCAGCCGCGACGAGGTCTCGGTCATCGCGCCCCAGCTGGTCGGCGCGGTGGAGGTGGAGGGCCGGCGCGCCCTGCTCGTGGGCGTCAAGCCGGCCGAGCAGTTCAAGCTCAAGCGCTGGTGGTCGGTCGGCACCGGCAGGCCCCCGGCCGCCGGCCGCGAGATGGTCGTGGGGGCTTCGGCCGCCCGCGCCTTCGACCTCACCATGGGCGACTTCCTGCGCGTGAACGACAGCCGCTTCATGGTGACCGGCGTGTTGCGCGCGACCGGGTCCCAGGACGACGACCTGCTCATCGTGCCGCTCGAGGCCGCCCAGCAGGTGCTGGGCAGACCGGACGCGGTGACCGTGGTCGAGATCGCGGCCCTGTACTCGGGCGCGCCGGTGGAGCGCATCGTCGGCGAGATCGCCGCGGTCCTGCCCGACGCCGAGGTCACCGCCGTGCAGGAGGCCGTGAAGAGCCGCGAGCACGCGGTGGATCAGTTCCGCCGCTTCACCTACGCCATCGTCGGGGTGGTCGTCGCCATCGAGGCGCTCGTCGTGTTCCTCACGGTGATGGGCTCCGTGGCCGAGCGCACGCACGAGATCGGCGTGTTCCGGGCCATCGGATTCCGGCGCGCGCACATCACCAGGCTGATCCTCGTGGAGGCGGTCGTCGCCAGTGCGCTGGCGGGCGTGCTCGGCTACCTCGCGGGGATGGGCACCGTGTACGGGGTCCTGCCGGTGCTGGCCCCCGCCGCGGAGGTCGCGTGGGCCCCGCTCCTGGGTATCGCGGCGGTCGCGCTGGCGGTGGCCATCGGAGGCGCGGCCTCCCTGTATCCGGCGCTGCGCGCCGGCAGGCTCGACCCCACCGAGGCGCTGCGCGCCCTCTGAGGCGTGGCGCACGCGATCGCGAGGAATGATGAGCAGCACTGTGACCGACGTCGAGACCACTCAGGCCCCGGAGCGTCGCGGAGCCGGCGAAGCCGGCCCGGCCGGCGCCCCCGCGGCGTCCGCCGACGACCGCCGCGCCCGTTTCATCGAGGTACGCGAACTCGTCAAGACGTTCACCGGCGACGGCGCCCCGGTGCAGGCGGTGCGCGGCCTCGACCTCGTCGTGCCCGAGGGCACGTTCCTGGGCGTGATGGGCCAGTCGGGCTCCGGCAAGAGCACCTTCCTGGCCATGCTCGGCGGGCTCACGCACCCGACGGCGGGGACGATCGCCGTGGACGGCATCGACCTCTACGCGCTGCCCGGCGAGAAGCTCGCCGACTTCCGCCGCGAGTACCTGGGCTTCGTCTTCCAGGCGTTCAACCTCGTGCCGTACCTCACGGCGCTCGAGAACGTGACGCTGCCGCTGGCCGTGAAGAAGATGCCGGCGGCCGGGAAACGCGCGCGCGCGCTCGAAGTGCTTGAGCGCGTGGGCCTGGCCGAACGCGCCGGCCACCTGCCGGGCAAGCTCTCGGGCGGCGAGCAGGAGCGCGTCGCCATCGCCCGCGCGCTCGTCAACGAGCCGCCGCTCATCCTGGCCGACGAGCCCACCGGCGCGCTCGACAGCGAGACCACCGCCGAGGTCATGGACCTCTTCGCCGCGTTGCACCGCGAGGGCAACACCATCGTGATGGTCACGCACAACCCCGAGATCCAGTCGTACTTCGACCGCACCATCGTGCTGCGCGACGGCCGGCTCGACTGCGACCTGCCGCGCTGCGCGCCGCACACCCCGCTGTGAGCCGCCGGGGCTCACAGCCGCCGGCCGCGGCTCAGCCCGCGGCGGCCTCCGCGGCCGTCTCCCGGCGCAGCTCGTTGACGACGAGCAGGGCGATGCTCGCCGCCACCGCGATACCGCCGGCGACGAGCATCACCGGCTTCATCGTGGTGTTGCAGATGGCCGCGCTCGACCCGCACGTGCCGATCAGCGACGTGGGGAGCAGCGTCGTGAAGACGCCGAGCGCGGCCGCGACGAGGGCGAGCGCGCGCCTCGTCTCCTTGCGCCGCGCGAAGTACAGCAGCGCCCCGGAGAGCACGAGGGTGATGCCCACGGCGAGGCCGCCCCGGGCGCTCCACAGGCAGACCATCTTGGGGACGACGAAGTCCGACGCGACCGTCTTGACGGTCGCGAACACCGTCGCCGGCCGCGCGGAGCCGGCTGCTCCGGCGCCGCCCGCGGCGCCGGCCGAGGCAGCTTGCGCGCCGGCCGAGGCCATCGGCATGGTGCCGCCCTGCGCCTCGCAGTTGGTGAACTGGGGCACGATGGCGATGATCAGACCGGCGAGCACGATGAGCAGCGCGAGTACCTTCACGAACGTCCTCCCAAGGTGTCGGGGAGCGGCCGGGGCAGCGCCGTGACAGGCGCGGCCCGCGCGTCACTCCACGGTGATGTGACCCTCGTTCACGCCCATGCTGCACGTGAACGGATACGAGCCGGGCGCGAGCACGCCGAGCTCGAGCGTGACGCTGCCGCCCGAGAAGTCGCCCTTGACGCCGAGGTCGGGGAACTCGGGCTCGGCCAGGCACCCTTCGGCGGGGCCGCTGAACACCACGGTCACCGGCAGGTCCGCCTGTACGGTGAACTCGTTGGGCACGTAGTAGCCGCCCTCGACCCCCACACGGACCAACTGGACGCCGTCCACGACCTCGGCCGTGCCGTTCACGGTCGGGTCAGGCCCGCCGTCGCCCCAGCAGCTCGCGCAGATCTGGGGCTCTCCCGTGGCGGCGGCCACCGGCTCCGCCGAGGACGAGGCCGCGGCGGTGGCTGAGGCCGCCACGGCCGGTTCGTCGACAGCCGTGCCAGACGGGCGCAGCGCCACCGACACCGCGAGGATCACGGCGGCCGCGGCGATCACGACGCCGAGGAAGACGAGGACCTCCGTCCTGCGCGAGCGTGGCGCCGTCATGGGGCCGCGTCCCGGACGAGCTCCCTGCTCACGGCTGGACGTCGAAGTAGGTGGTCCTGGACGACGACACCTTCTTGCCACCCCGGTACTGGATCGCCTGCACCCCGTGCTTGCCCTTCATCGGGATGGTGATCGTGATCGAGTACGCGCCGCCCGGCTTGCCGCCGCCGCGCTTGCCGACTTTCGCCCAGTACGTGTCCATGACGCCGTAGCCGTCGTCGCCGTACTCCATCCACAGGATGATCTTGATCTTCGCCCGCGAGCTCGAGGTCGACGCCGGCGTGAAGTACCCGGAGGCGCGGAACGGCACGTCCTTGCGCGGGGCGGCGGAGAGTGCCGGCTTGCTGGTGAAGTACGCGGCTCGCGCGTCGGCCGCCGTGACGAGGCCGGCCAGCAGCGCCGCGCCGAGGCAGCACGCGAGGAGAAGGGTCAGTCGTCTGCTCATTCCATTCCTCCTTGCCCCCCGTCGAGGTCGCCCTACGTCGAAAGGTGCATCGCTTCTATGACGAACATCCTAGTCCTGCCGGGCGGTCGATTGGTAGCGCCCGGCCGTGCAGCGGTCCGCGACTCCGCGTGCGGGGCTGCGGGTACAGTGTGCTTCATCGGGCGGGACAAGACCCGCGCCGGCGGAACAAGGGAGGTGTGATGAGCGGCGAACGAAGTGTGGCCGTTGTGACCGGCGCCTCGTCGGGCATCGGTGCGGCTCTGGCCGAGCGACTCGCGCGAGACGGCAGGGACCTCGTCATCGTGGCGCGCCGCAAGGAGCGCCTCGAGGCACTGGCGCTCCGCCTGCAGGCCGAGACGGGGGTCGACGTCGAAGTCATGGTGGTCGACCTCACCGTGCCCGAGGAACTCCAGCTGGTGGAGGACCGCATCGTCGCGGAGCCGCGCCTCGACCTGGTCGTCAACAACGCCGGCTTCGGGGTCTACGGTCCGTTCGCCGAGCTGAGCACCACGTTCACCGACGACCTCATCAGGCTGCACTGCCGCGCCCCCGTGCGGCTCGCGCACGCGGCCATCCCCGGCATGATCACGCGCGGCCGCGGGGCCATCGTCAACGTGGCCTCGCTCTTGGCGCTCAGCGGCCCGCTGCACTCGCGCATGTCGGGCAAGGCCACCTACGCGGCCACGAAGTCGTTCCTGCTCACGTTCACCCAGGCCCTCTCCGTGGAGCTGGAGGGCACGGGGGTGCACGCCATGGCGGTGCTGCCCGGCATGGTCGAGACGGAGTTCTTCAACGTGAAGCGGGGCGTCGACCCGTCGCCGGTCACGATGATGAGCGCGGCCGACGTGGCGCAGGCCATCGTCGTCGGCCTGGAGCTGAAAGAAGTCATCTGCGTGCCCGGCCTCGAGATCACGACGCTGTTCGAGGCCCTCCGCGACATCCAGAAGTCCACGCTGTTCGGCGGCACCTCCGGGAAGCTCGCCCAGCGCTACCGCCCGGCCGGGGCGGAGGGGGTGCCGCCCGGGGACGCCGGAGACTGCGGCTGAGGCACGGGAGCGCGGACGGCGGGCGGCGGGCGCAGCGGCGCCCGCCGCCCGCCGTCCGTCAGGGCGCGGTCAGCCCACCTTCGACGGCCCGCGGCCCGCGGGCGCCTCCGCGGCGGCCCGCCGGGCGAGCCTGAGGGCGTGGTCGGCGATCAGGCCGTGGGCGAGCGTGATCTCGAGGATGCCCACGAACGACCCGACCACCGCGGTGGTGGCCACGTCCGCCACCAGCCACAGCAGCTCGTGGCCGTGGGTCACGTGGTCCGCCCACGACACGAGCATCTCCTCCGCGCCGCTCGGCACCAGCACCACCAGGAAGGTCAGCAGGCCGTGCGGGCGGACCAGCTGCATCGAGCGGCGGAGCGCCGGCCAGACGCCGAGGTCCTCGATCACCAGCACGGGGCCGACCACGGCGAGCAGCACGGCCAGCACGACCCCGGGCACCACGAACGCCGCCGTGCCAAGGACGACGAGACCCACCGCTGCGAGGTCGGCGAGGACGAGGCGCGCCACCGGCACCTCGCGCAGCACCGTCGTCACCGGCGCGTCCTGCGCGCCGTGCTGGTCCATGGCCACGACGCGGTCCAGCAGCCCGGCGAAGAACGTCGTGCCGAGCATGGCCGCCGCCGCGTTGGCGACGACCCCTGCGACGCGGGCGCCCCAGGCGAGGCCGGAGTCACCCTGCGGGAGCCGCACGGCCTCCTCCAGGAGGCTCACCACGGCGTCCGCCGGGACCATGATCAGCAGGGCCGCGGCCGCCACCCGCCAGAAGCGGCGGCGGTACGTGCCCAGCGCCGCCGCGACCAGCGCGGCCGCCGACAGGCGGCGCGAGGTGCCGTCGACGGTGTCCGCGCCGGCGTGCGCCGGCGTCTGTGTTGAGGGGGTCCCGCCCATCCCGGCGAGCATGATACCTGCTCGCCCTGCGACGGCTCCCGCTGCCGGCGGGCCGTCCCGCTCCGGCCCGTGCGGCCGTGGGGAGGCTCCGTGGTGCCGTGATACAGTCTGGCCCATGAGTCAGGGCCCCTCCCAGGCAGACGTCGGCGTCCCCGCGGGTGGTGCGCCCGGGCAGGTGCCGCAGACCGCCCCCCCGCGACCGCCGGGGCCGGGCTGGACGCTGTACGGCACGTCGCCGCCCGCGCAGCCGAAGGAGAAGCGGCGCAACTGGGTCGTGGCCGCCCTGGCTCGCGGGATCGCGGTCTTCCTCGGCGGCTTCACGCTCGTCAACACGGTCGGACTCATCCGCGACTCCGTCTTCGACGCCAACGAGTGGTGGATCGCCGTCCCCTACGTGCCCGGCCTCGTGGCGGCGGTGCTGCTGGCGGTGGCGGGCGTCGCGTTCGTCGCCTATGGGGTGGCGCCGCGCATGGCGCCCTGGCGGCGCTGGCTCACCGTCGGGCTCCTCGCCGCCGCGGCGGCGGTGGCCGTCTACGACGCCGCCGACTTCTACCGCGTGTGGACGGCCGGGGGGATCACGCCCGGCGTGCCCGTGCCGCTGTCGGCCGTGGTCGCCGTCCTGCTCGTCTTCGTGCTCTGGACGGCGCTGCGCGACCCCGCCCGGCGGGGCTGGCCGGCCGTCGCGGTGCTGTGCGCGGCCGTCGCCGCCTGCGCCGTCGCCTTCCCCGTCGCCCAGGTCTACTTCTTCGGCATGACCGACTACCGCCGCGCCGCCGACGTGGCCGTGGTGTTCGGTGCCCAGGTGCACGACGACGGGAGCCCGTCGACGGCCCTCCGCGAGCGCATGGCCACGGCCGAGCAGCTCTACAAGGACGGCCTCGTGAGCCGCATCCTGGTCTCGGGCGGCGTCGGCGCGAGCGGTTACAACGAGGCGCTCGTCATGCGCGACATGGCAGTGGAGGCCGGTGTCCCCGAGGAGGACGTGGTCGTGGACTCCAACGGCGTGAGCACCGACGCGACCGTGAAAGACACCGTGCCCTTCTTCGGCGGCGAGGGCTGGGAGCGCATCCTCGCCGTCAGCCAGTTCTACCACCTGCCGCGCATCAAGCTGGCCTACGCCGGCGCCGGCTGGGACGTGCTCAC
>CAIXSE010000185.1 GCA_903921965.1 uncultured Thermoleophilia bacterium
CCCTGCCAACGCCGCCATCAGAGCCGTGAGGGTCTTCTCGTGACCGGTCTGCACGTCACTGGTCTTGCCGTCGCCCTACATCCCCGCGATGTAGCTGGGCAGGCGGTACTGCTTCGCGAGCTGCGCCGCGCCGGCGCTGATGAGGGCGCACTCCGGCGAGCCGACCGAGGCCGTGACGAGGCGCAGGTCCATCGCCGTGGTGGACGAGCCGTACAGCACCTTGCTGCCGCGCTCGGTGAGCTGCGCGAGCACGAGACCGGCGAGCACCTCGGCGTTGTGGGTGACGAGCGTGCCGGCCAGCGTGACGGGCGACGAGCCGCCGGCCATGGCCATGCTGAGCACACAGGACGGCAGACCGACGCGCGCCGCCTCGATGACGATCTCGCAGAAGTCCTTGACCAGCTTGAGCGGGCTGACCGGACAGGTGCCCATGACCATCATCGGCCGCTCGCGCACCGCCTCTTCGCTTCCCTGCGCAGCGGCGAGCATCTCGACCGTCGTGTGCACGGCGCGGCCGTCCTGCGCCCCGCCGCTGATCGGCTTCGTCTGATTGACGATGGCCGCCTCGTGGTTGTGCAGGCTGAACGTCTCGGGCGGCTGGTCGCCGCTCACGACGGCCATCTCGAACACGTCGATGTCCGGCAGAGCGTCGACGAGACGGGCGATCTGGCCGAGGTCCTTCTTGGTGCTCGGCCGCAGCTCGCCGCTGAACGGGTCGATGACCTTGATGCCCTCGCCGAAGTTGCTGAAGCCCACGCGCCCCGGCTCGAGCAGGATGTCGTTCCTCGGGTCGCGCCCGCAAAGGGCCACGGCCTCGGGCGCGGCCGCCACGCAGTCCTCGACGATGTGCGGCGGGATCTTGACGATGTGCGACTCGCGGTCGACCTTGCAGCCGCCGTCGCTGAAGATGTCGAGCGCCTCGTCCAGCTCCACCCAGATGCCGGTGCGCTCGAGGACGACGAGCGTGCCGCGGTGGATCATGCGGAGTTCGTCGTCGCTGAACATGGTGAGGCCGACGCCGCTGGTGCGGCTCTGGCCGGCGAACAGGTTCCGTTTCACGCCCGACCTCCTCAGGGCGACGTCCACTGTGACTGACCCCAAGGAAATCACACGGCGGCGCCACGCCGCCACCGGCGGACGCCGCCGCCGAGGTGCCGCGTGCGCCGGGCGGCCATGAGACACCGTCCGCGTGCTCAGCGTTCGCTGCATTCTGCATCGAAACGACAGCGACGAGGAAGGGTGACGGCCGCGTGGAGCCGGTGACGTTGCGGCTGCGGCCGTCACTCACGCTGCGGCCGTCCCTCGCGCCGCGACTGCCGTCCGGACGGCTTGCGCAGCGCCGCCGCGCCCGTCACGCTGACCGCATGACCCTGGACCGCACACTCGTCGTGATCGGCGCCGCCCTGCTCGTCGCGGCGCTCACCTTCTTCGTCTCGCGCAAGTTCGGGTTCACCTTCCTCTTCCTGCCGCTCTTCTTCGTGGGCGGCTCCGGGAAGCACCGCTGACGGCGGGCGCAGCGACCCCGCCGCCGCGACCCACGTGGACCAGCCCCCGCTCCGCACCAGCCAGCGCATCCGCGCCGAGCGCGCACGCTCGCGGCCGCACGGCCTCGGGGCGATGCTCCTCGCGTTCAGCGTCATCTTCGTGCTGGCGTGGGTCTTCATCGTCAGGCAGCCCCCGGCGCCGCCGGCACCGACGCTCGGCGCCGCATCGGGCAGCTACACCTGGAGGAGCTCGACCGGCGACCTCGCGGGCCGCACGGGCGGCGGCACGTTCGCCGCAGTCCGCGGCGGCGACGCGCGCGGCACCTTCAGGTCCTCCGACGCGGCCGTGACGGACGTCGTCTCGTCCTACGACGCCGGAGCGCGCCGCGCCCGCGCCAGTGGCGGCGTGCGTAAGGGCACGAGTGTGACGGTCGGCGCCTGGCCTCCGGCGTGGCGCCTTGCGACGCGGTCGCCGCTCCAGTACCAGGGGCTCTCGGCGATCGTCCGCGCCGCCGTCGAAGACGGCGACAACGCCGTCGGCATCAAGCCGCTCGAGCAGGACGGCCGCAAGGTGTGGCGCGCGGCGATGACGCTGGAAGGCTCGACACTGGAACTGGTGGTGGACCAGGCTTCCGGCCTGGTGACCTGGTGCACGGACGGGGTCTCGGACTTCGAGGCCGACGTCGACTGGGGAGCCGCTCCCGCGATGGACGGGCAGGCGCCCTCACCCGGCGCGACGGCGCCGGCGACCGTGCTCGCCGTGGACCGCACGTACGCTTACGTGCCGACACTTCAGGAGGCGGGCCGCGTGGCCGGCTTCGGCCCCCTGGTCTCCGGCCTGGCACCCGACGGTTTCACCCAGGCCGCGGTCGCGACGGCGCCGGCCGGCGACGCGCCGTCCTCGTGGGACGCGCACGGCCCGGCGGACGACGAACGCCAGGTCGTCCAGCTCTTCCTGCGCGGCCTCACCTGGTTCGAGGTCCGGCAGGTCGGAGGGCCGGCAGCATCGAGCGCGGCCCTGGCGCGTGCCGTCCAGGCCGCCCGCGCCACGACGCTCTCGTTCGAGCAGACGCAGCTCCAGTACGGGGCCTTCGCCGGCCGCACGGCGTCGACGTGGTATGCGGCGAGCGGCCCAACACTGCTCGTCGGGGACGGGCGCCAGACGGTCTACGTCACCGGCGCCCTGACACGGCAGGAACTGGTGTCGCTCGCCGAGGGGCTCAAGCCGCTCGGGGACGGGGTGGCTGCGTCGCCGGGAGCGAGCGCGACGCCGGCCGAAGCCGGCTCGACCCCGGCCCCCTGAATGCGGCGAGGGGCGGCAGGCCCTGCGGCCGGCCGCCCCTCACGCAGAGCCTTCGCGCTGCGAGCGAGCGTCAGTCCTCGTACGGCGCGAACTCTTCCTTCTCGACGCCGCACTCGGGGCAGACCCAGTCGTCCGGCAGGTCGTCGAAGGACGTGCCCGGCTCGATGCCGTTGTCCGGATCGCCGACCTCGGGGTCGTAGACGTAGTCGCAGACGGTGCATACGTACTTCATCAAGGGCCTCCCCCGTTCGTGGGCCCGGCGGGCGAGCAGAGGTGCCCTCTGCGGCGCACCCGGCGCCGGGCCGGCGTTCGCCGCCCAGTGTACCGCTCCGGGCGCACGGGTGGGACCCGTGGGGCGGTGGATGGTCCCCGGACCACGGCAGGGCCGGGCGGGCCGGGCGGACCCCGCCGGCGGCCGGCTTGCCCGAACCACCGGCAGGCGAGAGACTCGCGTCCCGACCACCGCGTCCGCCAGACCCGACCCGAGGAGCCACCGTGTCCGTGCCGCCCGTCCAGCCCCCGCACCCCGACGTCGCCTGTGACTGGTGGCGGCGACCCGGACTGGAGGTGCGCGACGGACGCCTGCTCGTCGCCGGACGCGACGCCGGGCGGCTCGCGGGCGGCCACGGTACGCCGCTGTTCGTCTACGACGTGACCCACGTCGAAGAGAACGTGCGCGCCCTGCAGGGAGCGATGGCGCGCACGGGCCTGCCCTGGAAGGTCCGCTACGCACTGAAGGCCAACCGCGAGGAGCCGGTCCTGCGGCGACTGCTCTCCATCGGCACGCCGGGCAGCCGCGACTTCGTCGGCCTGGACGTCAGCTCACCGGGCGAGGCCGAGTACGGC
>CAIXSE010000186.1 GCA_903921965.1 uncultured Thermoleophilia bacterium
ACGCCGGGCACGTGGTCCTTGAGGTACCGGCCGGTGCCCATGAGCGTGCCGGTGGTGCCCATGCCGGCGACGAAGTAGTCGACCTCGCCGGCGGTCTGCGCCACGATCTCCGGACCCGTGCTCTCGATGTGCGCGAGGGCGTTGTCGGGGTTCTCGTACTGGTTGGGCATGTAGTACAGCTCGGGGTGCTGCTCGAGCAGGTGGTGGGCCTCCCAGATGGCGCCGTCGATGCCCTCGTGCGCCGGCGTCAGCGTGACCTGCGCGCCGAGGCCCTGCAGGATCATGCTGCGCTCGGCGCTCACGCACTCCGGCATGCACAGGTGCACCGGGTACCCCTTGGCGGCGCCGATCATGGCGATGGCGATGCCGGTGTTGCCCGACGTCGGCTCCAGGATGGTCTTGCCCGGTGCCAGGTCGCCGCGCTCCTCGGCGTGGACGATCATGCTGAGCGCGGGGCGGTCCTTGATGGACCCCCCGGGGTTGGCGCCCTCGAGCTTGCAGAGGATGCGCACGCCGGGCTTGGGTGAGCTGTTCATGAGCTCGACCAGCGGCGTGTTGCCGATCGCTTCGAGCAGGTTCACGACCCGGCCCTCAGCGCTTGTCGCAGAGCTCGCCGCCCTCGGCCCAGTCGCTCTGTGGATAGTCCGAGAAGACGATGGAGACGGCCTGGCGGGGGCAGCCCACGACCTCGACCAGGTCGTCGGTGAGCCGGCGGGCCAGCTCGGCCTTCTGCTCCCTGGTCCTGCCCTCCCAGAGTTTCACTTCGATGATCGGCACGGCACGCTCCTTCGTCCGCAAGTGGCCGGAGCGTCCATCCTACTCGACGTGCTCCTCGGCGCGCCCCCTGCGGCGCAGCAGGACCAGCCACGTGGCCCCTGCCACCGCGACCGCGGCGGCCACGAGCCACCAGACCCACGTGGAGGAGCCCCCGCCGCCCGCCGCTGCCGCCGCCGGCGGGGCCGGGTGCAGGCCGACGTACGTGTCGTAGCCGAGCGCGTCGCCGCTGTACCCGGGGTAGCCCCCCGGGACCTTGACGTACCCCTCCCAGGCGATCGTGTCGTACGCCTGCAGGAACTGGGGGTACCCGAAGATGAGGTACGGAGAGGCCTCGTAGGCGATCTGCTGGATCTGCTGCACGGCGGCGACCTGCGCCTGCCGGTCCGGCGCCGAGGCCTGCTCCTCGAAGAGCGCGTCGTAGCGGGGGTCGGTCCACGACGAGTCGCTCCAGCCCTCGACCTGGCCCGAGGTGAGCAGGCTCAGGATGAACTGCGGGCTCTCGGCGTCGCCCTGCCACCACCACACGATCATGTCGAAGGCCGGGGCGAAGTCGTCGCCGTCGTAGTTGATCTCGGTGTCGTTGAGCGCGCCGGTGTCCAGCACCTGGAGCTTCGTCTTCACGCCGACGTCCTTGAACCACCCGACCACGAGCTTGCTGGTGGTGACGTTCTCGGGCGTCTGCGCGTCGGTGAACAGGCGCAGCGAGAGCGGCTTGCCGGCTTTCGTCTCGCGGTAGCCGTCGCCGTCGACGTCCTTGTAGCCGGCGGCGTCGAGCAGCTCGCCGGCCCTGGCGGGGTCGTAGGTGTACGCCTCGTCCGCCGGAGGCTGCCAGGCGTAGGCCGAGTACGGCGGCAGCAGGGTGGTGCCGGGGCTCATGTAGCCGCCGTAGGCGAGCGCCGCGTTCTTGTCCCTGTCCACCGCCCACTGCAGGGCCTGGCGGAACTGCGGGTCGAGCAGCACCGGGTTCCCGCCCGAGTGCGGGTCGTCGTAGCAGTTGAAGGTCAGCTGCTCGAACGACCACGAGACGGCGGCGTTGGTGGTGACGGTCTCGTTCGCCAGCCCCTTGAACTGCGCCGCGGGGATGCTCTC
>CAIXSE010000187.1 GCA_903921965.1 uncultured Thermoleophilia bacterium
CCGTGCTGCCGGTAGCCGGCGAGCGCGGCCCGGTGGGCCGGCAGGTTGCCGAGGAACGCGCCGATCGCCTGCGGCGTCGGCGCCTCCGCGTACTCGCCGTAGCCGAGCTTCTGCAGGTACCGCGCGTTCAGCACCTGCTCGAACTGGCCGGTGACCGGGATGGAGAGCACCGGCTTGTGCAGGTACACGCACTCCGACAGCAGCGAGAAGCCGCCGCCGGCGATCACGGCCGCGGCGGTGCGCAGGTCGTCGAGGAAGACCGTCTCGCTGAACGGACGGAACACGAGCTCGCCGTCGCGCAGGTCCTCCTCGAGATCGCGGCGCACGCCGTAGACGCGGCAGGGCAGGCCCGTCTCGTGCAGCGCCCCGACCAGCGTCTCGCTCCCCTGCGCGGTCTGGTAGACGAGCAGGTGCTCGCCCTGCTCCGCCACGGCGGCGAGCACCGCCTCCCGCAGCACCGGCGCGACGAGCGTCGTGTTGGGCCGCCGCAGCGGCGGCCGGAAGAAGGTCGGCACGACGGCCCAGTACAGGCCCGGCGCCTTCGCGCGGGCGATCTGCCGGGCCAGCTCGAAATCGAGGATGTCGTCGCCGATGAGCCCGGCGTCGTGCACGCAGCGGTCGAGCATCATGATGTTGTCGACGCTGATGGCCGGCACGCGCCGGCGGCTGGCCACGGTGAGCACGAAGGCCTCGAAGTCGCTGACCACGACCTCCGGCTCGAAGTCGCTGGCGATCTCGTAGTACGCGCGGATCTGTGACGGCCAGCCGCTCACGGCGCCGCGCAGGTTCTGCGTCACCGTGTCCCAGCGGCGGATCACGTTGTCGCCGTAGGCCAGCGAGAACCCCAGGATCTCGCGCACCTGGGGGAAGCGGGCGGCCAGGTAGTCGTGAGCCCTTCCCGAGGCGACGATGAGCACGTCGTGCTCGCCGACCAGGTCGGCCAGGAACGCGTGGGAGCGGGTGGCGTGGCCCATGCCCTCGCCGGCCACGCCGTACAGGATGCGCACCGTCCGACCTCCTCGTCGCCTGCCGTGACTGTACTGCGCCGGCGGCCGGGGTTCACGCCGCCCGGACCTTGCCAAGCGCGGGCGCGCGCACCACGATGTGCCATCGGCCCGCAAAGGAGCGCGCATGGACGTGGTCAAGACGTTCGCCATCTACATCGCCGCGGCGATCGGGGAGCTCGGCGGCACCTACTGCTACTGGCGCTGGCTCAAGGGCCACGGCCCGTGGGGCCTCGCGCTCCTCGGCATCGCTGCCCTCGTCGGGTACGCCGTGGTGCAGACGTATCAGCCCGAGATGAAGTACGGCCGCGTGTACGCCGCCTACGCCGGCGTCTTCCTGGTCGGCGCCATGCTCTGGGGCTGGCTCATCGACGGCAAGGCCCCGGACCGCTTCGACGTGGCCGGCGCGGCCGTGGCCATGGCGGGCGTCGTCATCGTGCTCTACGGGCGGGTCATCTTCGCCTGAGGCGCCGCCCGGCCGCGTCTCGCGCGCCGGCGCGCCAGGCGGCCGGCGGCAGGGGAGCGGCCGCCGGGGGTGAATTCTGTGGGCATGGCGAAGCACGCTCAGACCGACGACCCCCCGGCGTCGGCCAGTCCGCGAGAGATCCAGCACTTCAGCAACGCCTACGAGCTCTTCATCCTGCTGCTGACCATCCTCTCTCTCGCGGACATGGTCATGCTGGTCTTCCCGTGGCTGGCGCCTCAGACGCAGCAGCTCCTCGAGGCGTACGACCTCATCCTCAGCTTCGTCTTCCTGTTCGACTTCTTCATGCGCCTCAAGCGGGCCTCGTCGCGCCGCCGCTACTTCTTCCGGCACGGCGGCATCTTCGACCTGCTCGGGTGCGTGCCGGGGCTGGGCAGCTTCCGGCTCGCCGCCCTGTTCCGGCTCTGCCGCCTCAGCCGTCTGGTGCGCGCCGTCCGCATGCTGCGCTCCCAGAAGAAGGACGGCCTGTGGAAGGACGTGCTCGCCAATCGGGGCCAGTACGCCGGGTTCATCACCCTGGTGCTGGCCGGGACGGTGCTCGCCGTGGCCAGCGTGCTCGTCGTACAGGCGGAGTCGAAGGCGGCCGACGCGAACATCCTGACCGGCGGGGACGGGTTGTGGTGGGCCATCGTCACCATCACGACGGTGGGCTACGGCGACATGTACCCGGTCACGCCGTGGGGCCGCGTCATCGGCGTGTTCGTGATGGCCGCCGGCGTGGGCATCATCGGCGCGCTCGCCTCCATCCTGGCGAGCGTCCTGATCCCGCAGCCCAAGCCCGCGGCGGACCCCGGTGGGGAGCTCCGCGCCGTCAAGGACGAGCTGGCGGCGGTCCGCGGCGAGCTCGCCGCCCTGCGCGAGGCGCTCTCGGCGGGCGAGGCCGGCGGCGCGCCCGCCGCCCCCTGAGCGGCTACGCGCTGCGGCCGTCGCTTCCGCGTCGCGGTCTCCGGCGGCGCACGGAGCGGTCTCAAGCCGTATGCTTCGCGGGCCCGTGCCGTCTCGCTCTCCCGGGAGTCCGGTGATCCGTCGCGTCTCCTACGCCTGGTGGGTCCTCGCCGCCTCGTTCGTCATCCTGTTCCTGAACAGCGGCGCCCGCCTGATGATCGGCGTGATGGTGAAGCCCATCATCGCCGACTTCGGCTGGAGCCGCGGCGACGTCTCGGCGGCCGTGTTCGTCAACATGGTGGTGTTCTCGTTCTCCATCCTCGTCGCCGGCCGCCTGTACGACCGCTACGGGCCCCGGTGGACGGTGCTCGTCTCCGGTGTGGTGTTCTCGGCCGGCCTGCTGCTGATGCCCACCATGACCACCCTGTGGCAGTTCGTCCTGTACTACGGCGTCGTCGCCGCGGCGGGGCTCGGCGGCCTCACCAGCGCGCTGTTCGGCGCCATGATCGCGCGCTGGTTCGAGAAGCGCCGGGGCACCGCGATCAGCCTCGCCATCGCCGGCAACTGCCTCGGCCAGTTCGTCCTGGTGCCGCTCTTCAGCGACCTGCTGTTCGCCGACGGCTGGCGCACCACGATGGTCGTGGTCGCCCTCGTCTGTCTCGTCGTGAACGTGCTGCTGGCGCTGCTGGTGCTGCGCGGCGACCCCGAGGCGCTCGGCAAGGAGCCCTACGGGCACGCCGCGGCCGCGCGTGAGGCCGCCGCGGCCGCCCCTCGCGAGCCGCGCTCGCTCACCCTGCGCGAGGCGATGCGCACGGGGTCGTTCTGGCTGTTCACCGTCGCCATGTTCGCCTGTGGCGCCGGCGACTTCCTGCTCACGACCCACCTGGTGCCCATGGCCACCGACCACGGCGTGCCCGCCACCACGGCCGTGAGCATGCTCGCCTGGTTCGGCCTGCTCAGCCTCGGCGGCGTGCTGCTCGCCGGGCCGCTCTCGGACGCGGTGGGCGACAAGATCCCCATCGCCGGCGCCTTCGCCCTGCGCGTCGTCCTGTTCCTGCTCGTGTTCTGGTCGCAGTCGGTCGCGTCGTTCTGGGTGCTGGCCCTGGGCTTCGGCTTCACCTTCCTCATCACGGCGCCGCTCACCACCACGCTCATGGGCAGGATGTACGGCTTCGCCGGCATCGGTGTGCTGAGCGCCTTCATCACCACGGTGCACCACATCGGCGGCGGCTTCTGGGCCTATCTCGGCGGCGTGGTCTACGACAGCACCGGCAGCTACTCGCCGGCCATGCTGGTCTCGGCCGTCGCGTCCGGCGTCGCGCTCGTGTGCGCCCTGCTCATCCGCGAGGTGCGGCACGCGGCGCCGGACGACCCTGCCGGCGCCGGCGCCGAGGCGCACCCCGACTGGCACCTCGGCCGCGCCCTGCGGGACGGCCCGGCGGCGGTCCCGCAGGCCGAGCCCTGACGGACGGGGGGGCGGGGCGCCGCAGGCGCCCCCCCCCCCCCGCCCGCGACTCGGCCGTCCGGCCGGCTCCTGCTCCGCCGGCCGGCCCCTCTCAGAGCTCGTCGAAGAGCACCTTGCCGCGCCCCATCGTGTAGAGCACCTTCGCGTCGAAGATGGCGGTCGGCTTCACCTTGAACAGGTTCTTGCTGACCACGACGAGGTCGGCGCTCTTGCCCACCTCGATCGAGCCGGTGGTCTTCTCGAGGAAGTACGCCCTGGCACCGTTGTACGTGAAGCTGCGGATCATCTGTGCCACGGTCACCCGCTGCTCCGGCCACAGCATGCCCTCCGGGTCCGGCCAGGCGGGGTACTCGTACACGTACTCCGGGGCCCAGCGGGCGACGCCGACGGCGATGCCGTCGAGCGGGTCGGGCGGGATCGTCACGGGGTAGTCGCTGGCCGACGCCACCAGCGCGCCGGCGTCGAAGAAGCTCTTCATCGGGTATTCGTCGTCGGCGCGCGGCTGGCCGAGGTACGGCACCTGCAGGTAGGTGTAGTAGTCGTCCTTGATGAACCAGTACGGGTCGGGGACGGCGGTCACGCCGAGGCTGCCGAAGCGCGCGAAGTCGCCGGGGTCGACCAGCTGGATGTGGGTGATGCCGGGCCGCCAGTCGTAGCTCCCGTTCTTCTCGCGGGCGTAGGCCAGGGCGTCGAGGACCTCGCTGCAGGCCGCGTCGCCGATCGCGTGCGTGTGGATCAGGAAGCCGGCCTTGTCGAGCGCCGCGAACGCCTCGTCCATCGCCTGCGGCTGCCAGATCGGCTCGCCGCGGTAGCTCGCGTCGCCCTTGTAGGCGAGCGCGTCGGCGTAGGGCTCGTCCAGGTAGGCGGTGTGGCCCTCGACGACGCCGTCGGCGAAGACCTTGACGGCGTCGGTCTGGAACATCGGCGTCGTGTGCTTCGCCTTCTCCGCCTCGGCTGAGGCGATCCACTCGTCGACCTTGTCGGCCGGCGTGATCTCGAGGGCGGCGCGCACGCGTACGTGGAGCTGCCCCGCCTGGGCGAGCTCTTCGTAGGCCTGCACCGCGTTGCTGCCGGCGTGCAGCAGCGGGTCGAACACGCCGGTGATGCCGAGGGGCGCGGCCACGTCGGTCTGGTAGGAGCGGATACCGTCCTTGTACTGGTCCACGGTGAAGTCGGGGATCAGGTCGTTGACCAGGGCCGCCGCCGTCTCGCGCAGCGTGCCGGACGGGGTGCCGTAGGGCGGGTCGGTCTGCTGCGTGCCGGGGAGGCGCTCGATCACGCCGTCCTCGGGGTCGGGCGTCTTGCCGGTGATCCCGGCGTCGGCGAGCGCCCTGCTGTTCACCCAGTACGAGTGGCCGTCCTCCGACATGATGGAGGCCGGCCGGTCGCTCACGGCCCTGTCCAGGTCCGTGGCGAGCGGCCCGATGCCGGGCACCACGGTGTTGCTCCAGCCCTGGCCCCGGATGGCGGGCATGTCCTTGTGCGCGTCGGCGAACTCCTTCACGGCGGCCACGTACTCGTCCACGGTCTTGAGGCCGTACAGCATCGCCGAGTACAGCGTCTGGACCTGGAAGCTGGCGTGCGCGTGGGAGTCGATGAAGCCCGGCAGCATCATCTTGCCGTGCAGCTTGACGACCCTGGTGTGCCTGCCGATGAACGCTTTGGCGCCGGCGTCCTTGCCGACGTAGACGATCGCGCCGTCGCGGACGGCGACGGCCTGGGCCACCCGGCTGCCGGCGTCGACGGTGTACACGTAGCCGCCGGTGAACACCGTGTCGGCGGCCTTGGGCTTCGCCGCGGCCGCCGCCGGCAGGACGAGCGCCGCGATGACCACCGCGAGCAGCGCCACGAGACTGCGTCTTGATCTCACTCCTGTACCCCCTCGCTGTGTGGTGACGTCACCGTGACCATGCAGTCTTCCCGGGGGGAGGTCAACCGGTGGGCGCCAGGGCGAGCTCCGTGAACCACAGGGCGGCGCCGGGTGCTTCTCTGCCGCCGCCGAGGCCGCGTTCGACGCTCGTCACGTGGCGTTCCTCACCGTGAGCACTCTGTCGGCGCCCGGCGATGGTCACTCGCCGTCGGCGACCGCCGCCTCCGCGCGTCGGTCCGCAAGCCGGCTCGCGTCCGGCTGGTCGGATCCCGATCCCTGCCCGTGCAGCTTCGCGTACGCGTTGGCGCGCCCGTGGGCACCGGCGTGCAGGTGGGTCCGGTCGGCCTCTCGCGTGACCGCTCCGAGCATCACGACGACCAGCACGGCCGTCACGACCGCGCAGACGAGGATTCCCACCGCTGCTGCTTTCCACTTGGTCGGCTGCATCTCTGGTCTCCTTATCCGTGTCGCCGCGCCGCGGCGTGGCGCTTGATAGAAGCGTTGGCGCACCCCGGCCGGTCCACGAGACTACGAAACCGCAGGGTCGTGCCTGAATCCTCGCGGATTTGAGGAGTGCTGCCCATGGACGGGAGTCCGCTTCCTCATCCCGCTTGAGCGTACGTCGACGGGTCTTCCCAGGTGGCCGGCGACACCAGCGCACGCGGGCAACGCGGCTGTGCGAGCGCCCGCTTCCGCGGCGACAGGTCTGCGCCTGCGCGCAGCGGGTATCAAGACGTCAGCCACCGATACCGGAGCACGCCATGACCCAGGACGACCACCGCGTCATCTCCCTCGACGAAGCGCGCCGCGCGCGGCGCGCGCGCGAGCTGCGCGAGGCGGCCGAGCGTGCCCGCGGGGAGGGCGGGCAGGAGCAGCCCGTGCGCATCAGCGACGCCATGACCCAGCTGCTCGAGGACGACGAGCACGCGGGACCGGGCGAGGGGCCGTCCGCGGAGCACCTGCGGGACATCGTGGAGCGGGAGTTCGCGGACGGCGAGGACGGCAGCGAGACCTCGGAGGTCGAGGGCGCGCCCGGGACTCCCGCGGGGTCGGACGGCGCGCAGCAGTGACCGCCCGGCGCGCCGTCAGACCGACAGCAGCACGATGCCGGCGAACACGGCGACGTAGCCCGCCCACTGGTGCAGGGCGAGCCGCTCGCCAAGCAGCAGGTGGGCCCACCCCGTCACCACGACGGGGGACAGCGACCCCAGGATGGAGACCACGCTGAGGTAGCCGGTCCCGGTGGCCAGGGTGAACAGGATGTTGGCCACCGTGAGCAGGCCGCCGACCGCGGCCATGGCCGGCAGCGCCTGGCCGCGGAACTCGAGGGGCCGGCGCGTGGCGGCCATGAACAGCAGCACCACGCAGACCGACGTGACGCGCACGTCGAAGACGGCCCAGTAGGGATGACCCTTGCCGGCCGTCCCCAGGGCGAGCAGCATGAACCCCCAGCAGGTCGCCGCCAGGACGGCGAGGAGCACGGCCGACGTGTGTGCCTCGGTGCGGTTGCTGCGCGAGCCCCAGGCCACCAGCACGATGCCGCCGATGGTGCACGCCATGCCGAGATAGGCGGGCAGGCCGGGGCGCTCGCCGGTGACCAGGCCGTAGGTCACCGGCACCAGCACGTTGGCGGCGATGATGGGGGCGACCACGCTCATGGTGGCGATGGCGAGTGCCCGGTAGAAGGCGAGGATGCCTATCGTGGTCGCCACACCGGCCAGCAGCAGGACGAGCGTGGCCGTCAGGCCGGGCGCCGTCTGGCGGGCGGCGAGGACGGCCACGCCGGCCACGGCCGCGGCCGCGAGCTGGCTCAGCGCCGTCACCTGCCACACCGAGCGGCGCCGGCTCTCGATGCCGGCGATGTAGTTCGACGAGCCCCACGTGAAGCTCGCGGCCAGGGCGAGGAGGGCGGCGAGCACGGTCAGCGGCGGAGGGCGGCACGGGACATGGCGGAAAGACTACAGGAGACGTGCTCCGTGCGGCTTCCG
>CAIXSE010000188.1 GCA_903921965.1 uncultured Thermoleophilia bacterium
CTCGGCGAGGCGCTCGCCGGTCGCGAACGTCTCGTCGCCCTCGGCGACCGCCACCATGAAGTACCCCACGAGGCGGTCGCCGCGCCTGGCCACGAGGACGAAGGACTCGGTGGTGGCCAGCCAGTCCGCGTAGCGCTGCCGTCGGCGCGGCCACGAGTCGTCCGGTTCGCGCCCGGGCAGGCCGTCCCACAGGCCCACGTGGTCCTGCTGCATGACCTTCCACAGCGGCTCGAGGCGGTCGAGCTGCTCCGCCGGAAACATCTCGACGACCAGGGGCTCCGCCTCCGGCGGCCCTTCGGCGGGCAGGCCGGCCGCGAGGGGCTCGCCGCCGTGCGAGGCTCCTGCGGCCCCGGGGTCCACCGGAGCCTCCGTCCCGTCGGCAGCGCTCGGCGGCGCGGCGTCCACGGCGTAGCGGCCCCGTCCGGCTCGGCGGTCGTCCTCGTCCCGCCGCAGGCAGGCCCAGGGCCTGCGCCCGGGCGAGCCGTAGAAGGTGCGGAAGTCGGGGCGGTAGCCGCGGCGCTCGTAGAGGCTCGCCGCGGCGTCGTTGCCGGTGTCGACCCCGATCTCCACGTCCTCGACGCCGCGGCGTGCGAGCTCTTCGTCCACGGCGTCCAGCAGGGCGCCGCCGATACCGGCCCCGCGGGCGCCGGGCTCGACGCTGAGCGCCGCGAGGTGCGCGTGGCTGTCGCCGGTGTACCACACCGGATCTGGTCCCTCGACGACGACGAACGCGTACCCCACGGCGCGGCCCGCCTTTCTGGCCACGAGCACGAAGGCGTCCGCGGCCAGTGCCTCGAGCATCTCCCGGCGTTCGAGCACCCACGACTCGCCGGTGGGACGCACCGGGACCAGCGCTTCTGGCAGTGACGCGACGTGATCGAGCAGCGCTGCCCACAGGGGCGCGAGCTCGTCGATGTCGGCGGGCGCGAGCGGCTCGATGACGGTGCCGGCGGTCACGGACTCCCATCTCGTCGGGTGGGGTGGGTCGACCGCAGCCTATCCCAGCCCGGCCGCGGGGCGCACGCACGGCTCGCCGGGCCCTGTCGCCGCGCGGCGCGCCGGTGGCACGAAAAAGGACCGGGAGCAGCGAACTGCTCCCGGTCCTTCAGGGGGAAGGCCCAGACCGTAGGGGGCCGGCGGGCCCGTGCATAACGGGATGGGTCAGACGGCGACCGGCACGAGTTCGGGCTCGGCGACCCTGGCGGCCGGCACGAGCGGCACGCGCACCTCGAAGGTGCCGTCGCCGTAGGCGGACTCGAGGGTGTGGAGCTCGATCCGCCTCGGCAGCCCGACGCGAGTGGGGGCCACGCCGGCGCTCACGATCTCCAGCACGCCGTCGTCCAGGGCGACGTCGAGGTCGCCGGGCTGAGCGCCGGGCGCCTCGACGGTGACCACCAGGTCGGTGCCGTCGAGGGACGCGCGCACCGGACGGCCGTGGGGGGCGGTGGAGCGGAAGTGCCACATGCGGCCCGCCGCGTCGAAGGTCAGCGTCAGGTCGTTGGTGGCGATCCACTCGGTGGAAGGCATGCCGTGCTCCTCGTCGATCTCTCGGACGGCTGCCCGTGGTCCGGCCCGTCCGTCGTCTGTGTCCTTCGTTGCAGACGTAGTGTACGCTTGCGGCGAGCGTCCGTATGGCACCCGGACGCACACTCTTTGCCATTTTGGTGTTCATGTGCACACCGATGAGGAGAGGGCGGTGGCGGGCGATGGCAGCGGGGGACCCTGAGAAGGCGCTGACGGTCCGGGAGCTCGTGGAGGACTCCGGCCTCGGCCTCACGGCGGTCACGGGTCGCGCCGGACTCGGCAGGGTCATCAAAGGCATCCACTTCTCGGACGCCGTCGATCCCGTGCCTTACCTGTCGGGCGAGAGCGTGCTCATCGTGACGGGCCGCAATCTCGCCGGCGACGACGAGGCGGCGGTGCGTCTTCTGGACCGCATCGCCACCATCGACACCGCGGCGCTCGGCATCGCCATGGGCCACTACGTCGACGTCGTCTCGCCGCGGGTGGTCGAGCAGGCCGTGCGGCTCAAGCTGCCCGTCTTCACGATCACCAGCGTGCCGATCCGCAGGGTCTTCTCCTACGTGTACCACGCCCTCGCGTCTGGCGACCTCCACCGGCTGCGCCGCACGATCGCCATGCAGAGCGACCTGCTCGATCTGCTGATCGCGGATGCCCCGGTGGACGAGCTCCTGGCCAAGGCGGCGTCGCTCATCACTCTGCCGATCCTGCTGCTGGACGGCACCGGCACACCCGTGGGGTACGCTGGGACGCGCGACCCCGTGCGGCTCGCGGAGCGCGCCTGGAAGGTGTGGACCGCGGCGCTCCCGGCCGCCGCGCCCATGGGGTTCATAGAAGAGGGCGACGAGCGCTTCATCTGTCGCGAGGTCGTGCTGTACGGCAAGGTGGAGCGCCTGCTGGTGACGCTCGCGGCGCCCACGGCGAGCACGGAGTTCGCCGACACGGCGCTCTCGTTCCTCCAGCGGCTGGTGACGCTCGACCTGCTGCGGCGTCGCGACGAGATCGTCGCCACGCAGCGCATGCGGCAGCGCCTGCTGCGCGAGCTGGTCGCAGGGACGTCGACCGCCGAGGAACTCAGCGAGTGGGTCGCCGAGCACGGCCTAGACCTGCACGAGCCGTGGCGGCTCGCCATCTGCGAGATCCAGCGGCCCGCCGGCAAGCCGCGCCGTCAGATGACCGAGCTCGAAGACGCGCTCGCCGAGGCGGCCGGCGTCTTCTTCGGCGACCGCCTCATCCCGTTCCTCAGCCGTCCCGGCCGGCGCTCCATGTCGCTGCTCCTGCCCAGCGGCTCGCCTGCGGTGGCGGCCGGCTCCGCCCGCGAGCTGCTGCTCGTGTTCAAAGGGTTCGTCGCCGGCGAGCCGTACCGTGTGGCGCTCACCATCGGCGCGTCGGCGGCGCACGACGACCCGCTGGACGGGCGCCGCGCGCTGCAGGAGGCCACCGACGCCGCGGCCGCCGCGTCACGCGGGGTGGACGCTCACGGCCTCGTGCTGTTCGAGGCGATGAGCGGGAGGTTCCGCCTGCTCTCCGGTCAGAGCGAGGAGGCCTTGGCCGACATCGCGCGCCGCACCGTCGCGCCGCTCATCGAGTACGACAGGCGGCGCCACGCGCAGCTCGTCGAGACGCTGCGTGTGTGGCTCGACCACCACTGGGCGATCCAGCCCACGGCGGAGGCGCTGTACGTGCACCGCAACACGCTGCAGAAGCGCCTGCGCCGCATCGAGACGCTGCTCGGCGTGGACCTGCAGGACCCCGACGACATCGTCGAACTC
>CAIXSE010000189.1 GCA_903921965.1 uncultured Thermoleophilia bacterium
AGGCAGGCGTCGTCGCCGGCCACGCAGGCGAGGGGGTCGGTGGCGCCGTCCTCCTCCCCGGGGATGAAGCTCAGCGTGGTGGCGGACTCAGGCTGGTCGGCGATGAGGCTGGCGCCGCAGCGGACGCAGAAGCTGGCTCCCTCAGAGTTGCGGATGCCGCACTCCGGACAGAACACGTCACCCGGCTCCCAGGTCCTCCGGGTCGGCGGGCCCGGGGCCCTTGCCGGCCAGGATGCGTGACAGGCGCTCCACGTCCACTTCCGTGATTACGGGCTCGCCCTCGTTGTGCTTGCGCTGCAGGCGCAGCACGAGCTCCGCGCGCAGGATGTCGAGCTTGCCGTGCAGGATGCGGCGCTGGCGGGAGATCTCCCGCTCCTCGGCCTCGAGCTCAGCGACCAGCGCGCGCAGTTCCTCGTCGGAACGCGAGACCAGGTCGACGATGTCATCCATTGGGCTACTCCTCGTGACGCAGTGGAGGGCTGAGACGCGATGGTATCCGACGCGCGTGCAACGTTCAAGTTAGGGTTGAGGGAGCGCCACGACGGAACCGTCTTCGCCGGGGACCTCGACGCGGACGACGCCGCGGCCCTCGAGCGCCGCGATGGTCTCGAGGGCGTCGTACTCGTCCGCGTGCGCGCCGACGAGGAGCCCGTCGACCACGTCGCCGACGCTGCGCGTGCCGGGACCCAGGTAGCCGAGCACGCGCGCCTCGAGCTGGTCGTGCGGATCGCCGGTCACGAGGCGCACGGTGGCCGGCGCCGGCAGGCGCTTGCGCAGCCGCTTCGTCTCGTCGAGGCGGCGGAAGCCTTCCATCAGCAGGGTCTCGACGGCGAGGCTGGCGCCCTGCGCCTGGTCGAGGCTGGGGTCCTTCTCGAAGCTGAACGTGCCCTGCGTGCGTGCCAGCAGGGCGTAGAAGGACTTCTCGGGCGAGAGCGTGCCGCAGGTGGCCCCGACGATGCGGCCCCTGCGGAACTGCAGCTCGCCGGCGGTCTCGCCCTGCTCGGTGAAGAGGGTCAGGCGACCGGTCTTGCGGCCGACGGACGTCATCTGCACCAGGTCGGTGAACGAGAGCTCGTCGAGACCGCCGGTCAGACCCATGTGTTCATCTCCTCCTGTCGTTACTCCTGTCCTCCCTCATCGGCCGTATCGGCCGCCAGCATGAGAAGACGCGGGAGCCGGCGCCGCGGCGTTGTATACTTCGCTGGCCGCGGGCCGTACCGTCCTGTGCGGCGGGGATCGGGAGGAGCGCAGGTGGCGCGACGCAAGGGACTCGTCATCAACGACAGGCAGCTGGACCGCTGCGACGAGCTGCTCGCCAAGCTCAAAGAGGTGTCGGGATCCACCTTCCTGGCGCTCATCAGCACCTCCGGGCAGCCCATCACCACGGCGTCGGACGAGTACCACCCCGAGACCCTCTCCCTCGCCTCGCTCGCCGCCAGCTCGTTCGCCGCCACCCAGCAGCTCGCCAAGATACTCGACGAGAGCGAGTTCACCCTGCTCTTCCACGAGGGCCGCGCGCTGAACCTGCACGTCTCGCAGGTCACCGACCAGGTCCTGCTCATCGTCACGTTCGGGCGCGAGACGCAGGTCGGCAAGGTGCGCCTGTACACGCAGCGCGCCATCGAGTCGCTGCGGCAGATCTTCGA
>CAIXSE010000190.1 GCA_903921965.1 uncultured Thermoleophilia bacterium
CGTCGTCAGGAAGATGGTCATGCCCTGCTCGGCGTTGAGGCGGCGGACCTCTTCCCAGATCGCCGCCCGGCTCGCCGGGTCGAGGCCGGTCGTGGGCTCGTCGAGGAACAGGATGCGGGGGTCGTGCACGAGCGCGAGCGCGAGGTCGAGGCGCCGTTTCATGCCGCCCGAGTACGCGCCCGAGCGCTTCCTGGGGTCGACGTCGTCGAGGCCGACGGTGGCGAGCAGGCGCTCGGCCGTCTTGCGCGCGCGGTCCCGCGGCGTCCCGAACAGCTCCGACTGCAGCACGAGCAGCTCGCGTGCCGTCATCAGCGGGTCGAGGCCGACGTCCTGGAGCGCGACCCCGATGGCCTGCCTCACCTTGCCGCCCTGGCGCTCCACGTCGTAGCCGGCGACTCTTGCGCTCCCGCCCGTCGGGTTCAGGATCGTCGTCAGGATCTTGACCAGCGTCGACTTGCCGGCGCCGTTGGGGCCGAGGAAACCGAAGATACGGCCCCCGGGGATGTCCAGGTCGACGCCGTCCACGGCGCGCTGCGTGCCGAAGTCGCGCCGCAGACCCTGTGCGACGATGCTGCGGTCCTCGCCGTCGTGCCGTGCCATGCCGCCCTCCTCGGTGACGCTGGTAGCGCGGGAACAGGTCTCATCTGGTTGAGAACGGTTCCCATGTAGCGGCGGGGTCAATCGCCGCCGGTGCGGGTAGAACCCTGGCAGCGACCTCAGGAGGCCTCCCATGCCCGTGTTCGAGACGCGCGCCGTCGTGCCCGTGCCCGTCGAGGAGTTGTTCGCGTACCACGCGCGTCCCGGCGCGTTCGAGCGGCTGGCGCCTCCGTGGCAGAGGCTGGACGTCATCGAGCAGAGCGGCGGGATGCAGACCGGCGGCCGCGTCGTCTTCGACGCTCGCTTCGGGCCGGTGAAGCGGCGCTGGGTCGCCGAGATGTCGGAGTACCGCGAGGGCGCCCAGTTCGTCGACACGCAGGTCGAGGGGCCCTTCGCGCACTGGCGCCACACGCACCGGTTCGTGCGGGTCGACGACGCGACCAGCGAGCTGATCGACCACGTCGAGTACGGGCTGCCGGCCGGCGGGCTCACCGAGTGGTTCGGTGAGGGTCCGGCCGAGAAGCAGCTGCGGCGCCTGTTCGAGTTCCGCCACGAGCGCACGCGCCTCGACCTCGAGCGGCACACGCGGTGGGGCGACCGGCCGCGCCTGAAGGTCGCGGTCAGCGGCGCGAGCGGGCTGATCGGCACGCACCTGGCCGTGTACCTCACGACCGCCGGGCACGAGGTCGTGCGGCTCGTGCGGCGCGACGCCGCCGGGCCGGGCGAGGTGTCGTGGGACCCGGCCTCCGGGCGCCTCGACCCCGACGACCTCGAGGGCGTCGACGCCTTCGTGAACCTCGCCGGGGCCACCATCGGCACCGTGTGGACGCCCAAACGCAAGGCGGCCATCATGGAGAGCCGCCTGCAGGCGACGACCACGCTGGCCGAAGCCATCCTGCACATGGGCACGCCGCCGAAGGTGCTCGTGTCGTCGTCGGCGGTCGGCATCTACGGGTCGCGGGGCGGGCTCGCCCTCACCGAAGAGACCGACGAGGGCGACGGCTACCTTGCGGAGGTCTGCCGCGCGTGGGAGGCCGCGGCCGCGCGGGCGGCGACGGCCGGCGTGCGCGTGGTCACGCCGCGCCAGGGCATCGTCGTCAGCGCGGCGGGCGGGGCGCTCGCACGGCAGCTCCCCGCCTTCAGGTCCGGCCTCGGTGTGCGCCTCGGCGACGGCAACCAGTGGTGGAGCTGGATCGACCTCGACGACGTGCTGGCGGGGATCGAGTGGCTCCTGCACGACGACGAGCTCTCCGGGCCGGTGAACTTCGCCGCACCGGAACCGGTGACCAACCTGGAGTTCGTGAAGACGCTGGGCCACGTGCTGCGCCGGCCGGCGGTGCTGTTCGCGCCCGAGCGCGTCGTGAAGACGATGCTCGGCGGCATGGCGCGCGAGATGCTGCTGGCCAGCCAGCGGGCGGTGCCGATGAAGCTCAACCAGCGCGGCTTCCGCTTCGCGTTCCCCGAGCTCGAC
>CAIXSE010000191.1 GCA_903921965.1 uncultured Thermoleophilia bacterium
CGCGGCCCGGCGCGCCGGAGGCCGCGAACCGCTCGCTGCGAGCGCACTCCACGCGGCAGCGGTCTTGCAGCCCGGCCGCCTCCACCGCCGCCCGCAGGAAGGCGCACTTGCGCGAGGCCGCCTCGAGCAGGGTGACGCGGGAGCGAGGCAGCACCGCGGCCAGCGGGATGCCGGGGATGCCGGCGCCGGCGCCCAGGTCGAGCCAGGGCTCGCCCTCCCGGGATCTGAGCTCCTCCACGTCGAGCAGCGCGAAGGAGTCGCCGAGAAGCGTCTCGACGACCTCGTTCCGCGTGGCGATGGCCGTCACGTTGCCGGGCCACGTGAGGAGGACGTCGAGGTAGCGCGAAAGGCCTTCGGCCGTCGCTTCGGGCGCGCCGGACCGTGCCAGGAGCGCGCCCAGGCCGTCGCCGGCGGCGGCGCTCACGCGGGTGACGACCCGCCGCCGGACCCGACCACGGCCGGTGCGACTGCGTCCGCCGGCCCCGCCCGGTCCGCGAGCTTCTTCTGCAGCTGCAGGTAGAACGTGCTCAGCGGGAACTCGTCGGGGAGCACCCGGTCGACCCACGCCCGCGGGTCGGCTTCGTCGCTGACGACCCTCGTCTCGCGCCGCCACTGCGAGGCGACGTTGGGCTCGACCGACTCCGAGATGAGGTCGTGGGCCGCCGCCCAGTACGACACCTTGCTCATGTCGATGCCGCGCCGGTACAGGTCGTCGAGGAGGCCGCGCAGCTCGGCCACGGTGTCGCCGACGCCGTCCCACTCCACGCTCAGGCGGTTGTCGCGCCAGGTCACGGCGCCACGGCGGTGCAGGAAGGCGAACAGGAACTGGCCCCCGAGCCCGTCGTAGTTGCGCACGCGGGAACCGGTGATGGGGAAGCGCAGGATGCGGTCGAACAGGATCGCGTACTGCACGTACCGCGCGAAGTGGAAGCCGCGCTCGTCCAGCTCCGCGGCGCTGCCGTACGTGGCCAGGTCGACGCGGAGCTCCTCGAGCGCGTACATCCAGTACGGCAGGCGCTGGCGGATCATGAACGGGTCGAAGGGGAGCTCGCCGTGGCTGTGCCAGCGGTCGTGGATGAGATCCCAGAGGATGTACGTCTCGAGCGAGAGCTCCGGGGAGGCGACCAGGGCGGCGGCGTCGGGGGGGAGGTCCAGGCGAAGCTCCTCGGCCGCGATGGCCACGGAGCGGCGGAAGCGTGCCGATTCGCGGTCGCAGAAGATGCCCCCGAAGTTGTTGCTGGCCCGCTCCGCCACGCTCACCGTCTCGGGGAAGAGCACGGCGCACTCGCTGTCGTAGCCGCGCGTGTTGTCGACGAGCTGCACCGGCACGAACTTGTCGTTGTCGAACTCGGTGCGCTCGAGCTCGGCCACGAACGTCGGCCAGGGCGTGCGCACCAGGAGCGCCTCGAAACGCGTGTCCGGGGACCCGTTGGGCGTGTACAGAGGGAAGACGGCGAGGTGCTCGACGCCGTCGCGGCGCTCGCGCTCGGGGCGGAAGGCCTCCAGGGAGGCGGCGAAGTCCGGCCTGCCGAACCCCGAGCCGGCCCACTGCTCGAGGTCGCCGACGAGGCTCTCGACGTACGCCGCCTGGTGCGGGAACCGCGGCGCCAGCTCGCGCACGGCCGCGGTCATGGTCTCGACCAGAGCCCGCGCCGCGGCGGGGTCCGCCGCGGCGCGGTCGACGTCGCCGCGGGGGCCCTGAAGCAGCTGGAGTCCGTCGGCGGCCTGCTTGAGCCGCGCCCAGGCCGGGTCGGACGCGGCGTCCGAGACGATCGCGGGCGCGGCGCCGCGGAACGCCGGCAGGGCCAGCCAGTAGAAGGTGTTCAGCCAGAGCTGGAGGTGGTCGAGGCGGTGGAGGAAGTCGTCGCCGAAGATGTCGGAGTCGGCCGCCACCACGACCCGCCCGCGGCCGTGCGACACCGCCCCCAGCAGGGCGGCGCCGGCGGGCGCGGCTTCGGGCCCGGCGCACAGGACCTCCGCGCCGGGCGGCACCGCGAGCGACCCCGCCCGGTAGAAGCGTACGTCCCTCACGCGGTGGAGCAACGCCGCGTCCGCCCGGCCCGCGGCGACGCCGGGCACCCACGTGGGTGCGGCCGGCGACCCGGCGTAGTCGAACACGGTGGTGTTCCGGACCGACAGGCCGAACGGCGCCAGGAGCTCGTCCAGATTGGCGCCGTACTTCTTCTCCTCGGTCTCGGCCAGCACGAGCAGGCCGCCGCCGCCGTCCACGAAGCGTTCGACGGCGGCGATCTCGTCGGCCGAAAGCACCGGCGAGCCGCCCAGCGTGCCCTCCCACTCCGGCTCGGAGGGGTGTGCGATCACGAGCACGTCGGCTTCGGCGAGCACCTCTCCGGTGAGCGGCCCGGCTTCGTGCGCCGCCACGGCGAAGTCGCGCGCGCCGAGCTCGCGCGCCGCCACCGCGTACGACGCGGCCGCCGGGTGCTCCGGCCGCATGCGCGCGGCCGACTCCGCGCTGATGGACCAGGCTTCGCCGTGCGCCTCGTCGAAGAGGACGCGCGCGAACGTGGGCTGTCGCAGCAGAGGTGTCACGACGGACCTCACCTCACAGGGCCCGCACGGCGGGCCGGACGAACGGGTGCCTGACTCGTTCTTTACCAGCGTGCTCGCCCGGCCTAAACCCGCGGCGGCACGGCCGGACGCTCACCGCGTCGCGGTCGGGTTCGCAGAAGAAGCGGTGCCGGCGCCCGCAGGGAGCGCCGGAGACGGCGCGACCGGGGCCGCGGCCTCAGAGGTCGCGCAGCTTGGTGAGAAAGAGCGCGGTGCCGCCGCCGTCGGCGCACTGGAGGTCGAAGTCGTCGACGACGGCGCGGATGATGGAGATGCCCATGCCGCCCTCGCTCATGGGGAGCCCCATCCCCCGGCACTCTGGACAATCCACGTCGTCTTCGTGAAACCCGGCTCCCTCGTCGCGGATCTCGATGACGATGCGGTCGTCGTACAACGTGAAACCGAGGTGCACCTGGCCGCGATCGTGGTCGTAGGCGTGGCGCACGGAGTTGGAGCACGCCTCGGTGAGCGCGAGCTTGAGATCGGCCACCGCGTCTTCGGAGAAGCCGCCGCCGCGCAGCACGCCGGCGAGGGCGAGACGCCCCAGCACCACGTACTCGGCCTTTGCAGGAAGGTCGATCTTCACGTATTCGCTGATGCACTCGGTCACGGGCCAAGATCCTCGTCGTCGGGACGCGGCTGTGCCACCGCGGTCATTTGATGCTGCTCCGGACGTGCACGTTCTCCCCGCACATCGCACAGAATGTTCCCCGCAGGGCCACATCCTCAACCGCGTGCCCGGTCCTGCGTACCAGCAGCCGCCGGCACCTGGGGCAGACGGTGTTCTCGCCCTCGTGCCCCGGCACGTTGCCGAGGTAGACGAAGCGCAGCCCGGCGTCGTGGCCGACGCGCACGGCGCGCTCCAGGGTCGACACCGGCGTCGGCGCCAGGTGGGCGTAGTCCAGATACGGCATGAAGCGCGTCACGTGCCACGGCGTGTCGGGGCCCAGCGCCTCGCGGATCCAGCGGGCGATCGCCGACAGGGTGTGGTCGTCGTCGTTGAAGGTCGGGATGACGTTGGTCACGATCTCCACGTGGCAGCCGTGGACCTCCTGGGCGCGGACCGCCGCCTCGAGCACCGGGGCCATGTCGCGGATGCGGCAGAGCTCGTGGTACTGCTCGTCGCTGAAGCCCTTGACGTCCACG
>CAIXSE010000192.1 GCA_903921965.1 uncultured Thermoleophilia bacterium
GCAGCCGCGCCAGATGTCGCGCCTCGGCTCGCACGTGGACCCGATCCTCGCGCTCTTCGCGCTGCCGTGGCTCGTCTGGCCGAGCCCCACGATGCTGCTCGTCCTGCAGGCGGCCATCGTGGCGACCGGCGCCTGGCCGGCGTACCGCCTGGGCACGCGGGTCCTTCGTGACCCGCGTGCCGGCGGCCTGCTCGCCGGCGCCTACCTCCTCTACCCCGCGCTCGGTTTCCTCGTGCTCAACGAGTTCCATCCCGTCGCCCTGGCGACCCCGCTGCTGCTGTGGGCGTTCCTGTACGTCGAGGAGGGCAGGTGGCTGTGGGCGGCGCCGTTCCTCGTGCTGGCCGCCGCCTGCAAGGAGACGGTGCCCCTCGTCATCGCCCTGATGGGGCTCTACTTCGCGCTGCGCAAGCGCTCGCTCTGGCCCCTCGTCCTGACGGTGCTCGCCGGCGCCTGGTTCGTGCTCGCGGTCTGGGTCGTCATCCCGCACTTCAACGGCGACCAGAGCGCGTTCATCGCCCGGTACGGGCGGTACGGCTCGGGCGCCGCCGACGTGGTCGGGTACGCGCTGACCCACCCGGGGCAGACGGCGACCGACCTGACCTCGCCGTCCAACCTCACGTACTGGCTGCACCTGCTGTGGCCGCTGGGGTTCGCCTCGCTCCTGAGCCCGCTCACCGTGCTCGTCGCCGCGCCCGAGTACCTGCTCAACGGGCTCTCGTCGGTCGGGTTCCAGCGCCGTATCGAGTTCCACTACACGGCGCTCGAGATCCCCTTCCTGGTCGCGGCCGCGGTGCTCGGCCTGGCGCGGCTCTGGCGCTGGCTCGGCGGCGGGTTCCGGCGCAAGGAGGCGGCGATGCGCGGCCAGCTCGTCTCGCGCGGGACGCTGGCCCTGCTGGTGCTGCTGTGCGCCCTGGCCGGCAACTACTTCCTGGGGCCGCTGCCGTTCTCGCTGCCGGGCGCCGCGGTGGACGGCCACGACTACGCGAAGTCCTCGCACGACGCGGTGCTCGACGCGGCCGTCGCGCTGATCCCGGCGGACGCCACGGTCTCCGTGAACAACAACGTGGGCGCCCAGCTCGCGGCGCGGCCCGTCTCGTACGTCTTCCCGTACTACGCGGCCGCCGACTGGGTCATCGTGGACACGCGGCACCCCTGGTTCTACGACAAGGAGGACAGGCTGCTGCACGAGCAGGCCCTGGGCCGCCTGGTGCTCGACCGTGACTTCCAGAATGTGTTCGCGCAGGACGGCGTGTACGTCTTCAGGCGCATCGCGCCGGTGCCGTCCGCGCCTACGCCACCCAGCTGAAGATCGCGAACTTCCCCGAGAGGAAGACGAGCGCGACGATGCCCCCGATCACGCACGCCTTGTGCAGGCGCGGCCTGTCCTGCGTGTACACGGCGAGCGCCACGTAGAGCGGGAAGACGGTCAGCGTGAACCGCGGATACGACATGAGCGGCACGTACTTCGAGGGAAAGAAGAGCGGGTACGCCAGCAACGCGAGCGCGTACCACGTGTACGCGCGCGGCAGGCGGCGGGCGGCGTACCACAGCAGCAGGGCCGCGGCGAGGAAGAACAGCAGGTTCTGCAGGTTCGTCGCGAAGGTGCTGTAGGCGGAGCCCGGGCGCGGGACTGCCCAGAGGATGTTGTAGAACTCCGCTGCCACCATGCGGCGGATGCCCCAGAACAGGGTCACGAAGGCCTTCGTGACCGTGTAGTTGGGGAAGGCGAACCCGCGCTCCCACACGGCCTGCGCCGACGAGAACACGAGGGGCTTGCCGAAGGCCAGCGCCAGGTACGTCATCCACACGAGGATGCCCTCGAACACCATGAGCAGGTTGGCGACGTGCGAGTCGGTCTTCTTCAGGCTCCAGCCGCGCCGCTGGTAGTAGTAGTAGGCCATCGGCACGATGAGGATGATGCCGGTGCTGCGGGTGAGCGTGGCCAGCAGCCCCATGACGCCCGCCAGACGCCAGCGCCCCTCGCGCGCGAAGACGAAGCAGGCCAGCGAGAGGAAGAGGAACAGCGACTCGGTGTAGACGGCCTGGAAGAAGAACGACAGCGGGGTGACCGCGAGGTAGATGACGGCGCGCGAGGCCGTCTGCTCGTCGAAGTCGGAGCGGACCAGACGCCACAGCAGCCAGACCGACCCGGCGTAGCAGGCCAGCGAGATGACGATGCCGGCGATGACGAGGTTGCCGCCGAAGACCAGGCGCACGTAGCGCAGCAGCATCGGGAACAGCGGGAAGAAGGCGGTGCTGCCGTCGCCGTCGGCGTAGCCGCTCGTGGCGATCTTGATGTACCAGACGCCGTCCCAGTGGGCCCAGGGGTTGAAGAGGCTGCCGAGGAGACCGTGGAACACCTCGGCCCGGGCCGGGAACCTCCAGCCGATGGGCGACCCCTGGACGCCGATGAGGGCGGCCGCCGCGAAGGCGGCGGCGAAGATGACGAAGCGGCTGCCGACCGCCCAGGCGACGGCCCTGTGGAGCGGGCCGGAAGCCGCCCGGTCGCCCGGGGCGGCCGCTTCGCCGGCGCCGGCCGCGCCGCCCGGCCCGGCCTCCCCGGGAGAGTGCGCGCCGCCGGCGACGAAGTCGCTCGCGGCGGCGCCGTCCGCGGCCCCGGGCAGCTCAGGCAGGGCCGCTCGCCTCCCGCGCGCCGGCGAGCACGCCGTCGGCGACGAGCCGCGCCAGGACCGCGGCGCGCAGGTCGCTGGCGAGCTCGCGCCGCGCCGTCGGCTCGTGCGCCCACGCGTGGAGCCGCAGGCTGACGCCCCCGGCGCCGAGCTCCTCGACCGTGACCAGGTTGGCGCGGCCCTCGGGTGGCGCCGCGAGCTCGTCGCCCACGGCCAGCACGGACGTCTTGACGGCCTCGAGGTCGCTGCCCGTCGGCACGGTGAAGTCCACCGTGACCACGCTCTGCGGCGAGCCCAGCGTGTAGTTGTTGACCATCTGGCTGGCGAAGGCCTCGTTGGGGATCACGACGTGGCGCCCGTCGGCGGTCTTGATGTACGTGAACGTGAACGTGATCTCCTCGACGGTGCCGAATTCGCCGTTGACGCTGATGTAGTCGCCGAGCCGCACCGGCTGGGCGAAGGCGAGCATCACCCCGCTGACGAGGTTGGCGATGGGCGCGCGCGCGGCGATGCCGATGACGCCGGCGACGATGGCCGTCGACGCCAGTATGGCCCCGGCCAGGGTCTGGAAGACGGGGAACTGGAACAGCGCGAGGGTGAAACCGACGGCCAGGATCGCGACCACCACGAGCCGCCGGAACATGACGTACCGGGTGCGGTCGGCGCGCCCCGGACGTTTGCCGAGGAAGCGCTCCATGGCAGCGTCACGGCGCTTCAGGACGTAGTCGACCACGCGCGCCGCGACGACCGCGATGACCAGGTAGATGAGCGCCTCGAACCACGCCGTCTGGTAGAAGGCGGTGGCGACGAGGTCCACGGCGTGCGAGGCGTTCACAGGGCCGGCGACGCGCTCGTCGAGGGCGCGGGCTCGGGGATCGACTGGGAGGGCTGGAGGTCGTCGCGGATGTCGTACAGGAGGTGGCCGTTGCGGTAGTCGAGCATGCCTACGAGCGTCTCCCGGGTGTCCGAGATGGTGTCGACGACGCCCTCGACCTGCCACACGAACTTGTAGGTGGGGGTGATCGTCGACGTCACGGCGCGGCCGTCGACCTCGTGCGTGAAGGTGTACGGCTCACCGGCCGGGACGAACAGGAGCTGGACCTCCCGCGGGTCGATCGACGTGTCCTTGAAC
>CAIXSE010000193.1 GCA_903921965.1 uncultured Thermoleophilia bacterium
GACCGCTGGGTCGGCGACGGCGGCCAGGTGATCGGCATCGACCACTTCGGCACCTCCGCCCCCGCCGGCACGATCTTCAAGGAGTGGGGCTTCACCGCGGACAACGTGTACGCCCGCGCCAGGGCGCTGGTCTGACGCCGACGGGCCACCGCCCGCACGCCTGACGGCGAAGGGGCCCGGGAGCTTCTCACGATGCTCCCGGGCCCCCTTCGTCTCACTGCCGCCGCGCGCCCGTGACGGGCCCGGCCGGGCCGTCCCCCTCGCGGCTCCACCTCTCGTCCCGATCCGGTCCTTGACACGCGGACGCGCGGTCGTAGGATGTGACCATTCGTGAACGGTTCTGCACGTTGATGACCGTTCATGCGAGGGACGACCGGCCCGGGGGGACCGATTGGTGACCGTATCCGACGCATCGGAGATGCTGCCCGCCGAGCGCCGCGCCCGCATCGTCGAGGCGCTCGAGGAGCAGAACGTCGTGAAGGTCTCCACGCTCAGCGAGACGCTCGGCGTCTCCGAGATCACCATCCGCCGCGACCTCAAGCTGCTCGACCGCGAGGGCGTGCTGCGGCGCACGCACGGGGGCGCCGTGCTCAAGCGCCGTCCGGCCGCCAGCCGGCAGCTCGACGTGGCCGTCGCCGCCGAGGAGCGCACCGAGCAGAAGCTCCGCATCGCGCGCGCCGCGGCGGCCATGATCGAACCCAGGGACACCGTGTTCCTGGGGTCCGGCTCCACCGTCGCGGCCGTACTGCGCTACGTGGACCCGGCCCTCGAGGCACGCGTCGTCACGCACAGCCTGGCAGCCGCCGCGGAGGCCCAGGGCCTCGACCTGGAGCTCATCTTCCTCGGCGGCCTGTACCGCCCGGGCATCGACGCCGTCGAGGGCACCTGGACCGTCGACATGATCGGCACCTTCAACGCCGACAAGGCCTTCCTCGGCGCCGACGGCCTCGACGCCGGCGCCGGCCTCACGACTCCGTACATGGCCGTCGCCGGCATCGAACTGGCGATGGTCCGCCGCACCCGCGGCGAGGTCGTGGTCCTGGCAGACGCCCACAAGATCGGCCTCGTACACCAGCTCGTCGTCTGCCCCCTGGACCAGATCGACATCGTGCTGGTGGACGACGGCGTCCCCCCCGACCTTCGCACGCGCATCCAGCGAGCCGGACCGCGCTGCGAGGTCGCCTGACCCAGTGCCGCACGACATGGCACCCACCCGACGACAGAGGAGCGGCACATGACCGACGAGGAACTCGAGCCCATCAACGAAGAAGTCGGCATGGGCACCGTGGACCCGGACATGGCCAGGCGCTTCGAGGACGAGGCCGTGCGGATCGTCGAGGCCGGCGACGCCGCCGGCGTGACCCTGCGTGTCATCGGCGCCCTGGCCTTCCACCACCACTGCCCGCGGTTCGGCTACATCCAGGCGCAGCTCAACCGCGTCTACACCGACATCGACTTCGCCGGCTACGGAAAGCAGAATCCGCAGATCCGCAAGCTGTTCGTCTCCCTTGGCTACGACGAGGACCTCGAGATCAACGCGTTCCACGCCGAGGGCGGACGCCTCATCTTCAACCACCCCGAGACACACCTGCACATCGACGTGTTCATGGACCGCCTCGACTTCTGCCACCCCATCCCCTGGAAGGGCCGGCTGGAGGTCGACGACGTCACCATCCCGCTCGCCGAGCTGTTCCTCGAGAAGATGCAGATCGTCAAGATCAACGAGAAAGACATCATCGACACCATCATGCTGCTGCGCGAGCACGAGATCGCCGCCAGCGACGAGGACTGCATCAACTCCGGCCACGTGGCCAAGCTGTGCGCCGCGGAATGGGGCCTGTACCGCACGACCACCATGAACATGGACAAGACGCGCGACTATCTGCCGCACCTCGACCTGCCGGACGAAGACAAGGACGTCATCGTCCGCCGCCTCGCCGGGCTCCGCACCGCGATGGACGACTTCCCCAAGGGCACCAAGTGGAAGCTCCGCGCCAAGGTCGGCGACAAGGTCAAGTGGTACAACGAGATCGATTGAGGGGTGACTCGAGGATGGGTCTGTTCAAGAAGAAGGAAGGCGGCGGCGACAGAAAGCGCACCCGCCTTTTCTACGCCACCGACATCCACGGGTCGGAGCGCACGTTCCGCAAGTTCATCAACGGCGCGGCCTTCTACAAGGTCGACCACATCATCATGGGCGGCGACATCACCGGCAAGTTCCTCGTACCGATCGTGCACGAGCACAACGACCACTACCGCGTCACGCTGCAGGGTGCGACCGAGGCGATCGACGGGCCGGACGCCCTGGCCGCGGTGAAGGACCGCATCGAGACGCTCGGCTTCTACTACGTGGTCCTCGAGGAGGACGAGCTCCACGCCATGCAGGAGGACGAGGGGGCCATCGACGCGCGCTTCCGCCAGCTGGGGCGTGAGCGCCTGGAGCGCTGGATCGCGATGGCCGACGAGCGCCTCGCCGGCACACCCGTGAAGTGGTACGTCACCGGCGGTAACGACGATCCGCCCGAGGTCCTCACGGTGCTCGCGGAGATGCAGAGCGAGCACGTCGTGAACTGCGAAGAGCAGCTCATCA
>CAIXSE010000194.1 GCA_903921965.1 uncultured Thermoleophilia bacterium
GACTCGCGCACGATGCGCGCGAACGCCGGCGCCTCGTCGGCCGTGGGCAGGCTCACGCGGACGATCTCGCAGCCGGCGGCCGCGAGGGCACGGACCTGGGCGAGCGTCGCCTCGGCGTCGCCGGTGCGCGTACAGGTCATGGACTGCACGGCGACCGGCGCCCCGCCGCCGACAGCCACCGGACCGACGGCGATGGACCGGGCGCTGCTCACGCCTGACCCCGGTACCACTCCCAGGTGGCCGCCATGCCGTCGGCGAACGACCGCTCGGCCCCCCAGGCGAGGACCCAGCGCGCGCGCCCGGTGTCGGCGCGCGAGTGACGGATGTCGCCCTCGCGCGGCGGCGTGTGCTCGCGCGGGACCGGGTGGCCGGCGAGCGACTCGAGCGTGCCGAGCACGTCCAGCACGCTCGTCTCACGGCCGGAGCCGACGTTGACCACGGCGACGCCGGTGGCCGGCCGCCGCAGCCCCCTGCGGATGGCCTCCACGACGTCGCCCACGTAGACGAAGTCGCGGGTCTGCCCGCCGTCGCCGTGGACGGTGACGCCGCGCCCGGCCGCGGCCGCCGCCATGAACAGGCTGATCACCCCGGAGTACTCCGAGCCCGGGTCCTGGCGAGGACCGAACACGTTGAAGAAGCGCAGGCACGTCGCCGTGAGCTGGCCGGCGTCGGCGGCCGAGGCGCAGACCTGCTCGGACGCGAACTTGTGCTCCGCATACGGGCTGAGAGGCCGCGCGGGCGCCGTCTCGGCGACGGGCAGCTCCGCCGCGTCGCCGTACACCGCGCAACTCGAGGCCAGCACGATGCGCGGCACCTCGGCGTCGGCCGCCCAGCGCACCACGTTGACGGTGCCTCCGTGCGTGACGCTTCCGGTGCCGACCGGGTCCTCCAGCGAGCGCGAGACGGAGGCCACGGCGGCGAGGTGGCACACGGCCGCGCAGCCGTCCACCGCCTCGCGGACCTTGTCTTCGTCGCGCACGTCGCCGGCGATGAGCTGGAAGCTGCCGCCGTGCAGGGCGGCCAGCGCTTCGGCGCCGCGCAGGTTCTCCGGCTTGCCGGTGCTGAAGTCGTCGAGCACGCGCACGTCGTGCCCCGCCGTGAGCAGGGCATCGACGAGGTGGGAACCGATGAAGCCGGCGCCGCCGGTGACGAGGATCGCGTCGTCCATCGGGCAATCTTACCGTCTCGCGGAGAGCAGGGCCGCGCCGCGGGCCGCCGGGAGCCCGTCCGCGCCCGGCGGAACCTGCCGCCCCGCAGCCCGGCGCGGTACAATCGGGACACGTCCGCGAAAGGAGGCGTGTGGAGGACGCGCCGCAGGTCGTCACCGTCGTCTCCGGATACCCGCGCAGCGGCACCTCGATGATGATGCAGATGCTCGAGGCGGGAGGCCTCCCCGTGCTCGCCGACGACGTACACCCTGCCGACGAGTACAACGCGCGCGGGTACTACGAGTACGGGCCGGCGCTCTACCCTGCTTCCCTGGGCCTGGGGAGCGCCTGGGTCGCCGAGGCCCGCGGCAAGGCCGTGAAGGTGATGGCCTACTCCCTGCAGCGCCTGCCGTGCGGCCACGACTACCGCATCCTGTTCATGCGGCGCACCGTCGCCGAGGTGGTGGCCTCCTGGGACAAGATGGGTATCGTGCGGCCCGACTGCGGACTCACCGCGGAGCGGCGCGCCCTCGCGCTCAAGACAGAGTACGCTGTGTACGAGGCCCTGCTGGGACTCCGCGACGACTTCCGCGCGCTCTTCCTGCAGTACAACGACCTCGTCGCCGACCCCGCCGGAGAGGCGGCGCGCGTCGCGCGCTTCCTGGGCGCGCCGCTCGACCGCAAGGCCATGGCCGCCGCCGTCGACCCGTCGCTGTACCACCACCGCGCCGGCTGACCAGACGGCCGGGCCGCGTTCCGCGCCGCAGGCACAGGCGCCCGCGCCGCCGCTCAGCCCCCGAACAGGTGCTTGACGTCGTTGAACGTCAGGAAGATGAACAGCATCACGAGCAGCACGGTGCCGAAGGCGATCATGCGCTCGAAGAGCCTGGCGTTCACGCGGCGCCCGCGGAACTTCTCCACGACGTTCAGGGCGATGTGCCCGCCGTCGAACGGCAGGATGGGCAGCAGGTTGATCAGGCCGAGGTTGAAGCTCAGGAAGGCGAGCAGCACCGGGTACCAGCTCTGCTGCACGGCCTGGCGGCTGACGTTGATGATGCCGAC
>CAIXSE010000195.1 GCA_903921965.1 uncultured Thermoleophilia bacterium
GAACAGCAGGCCGTCCTCCTTGGGGTCGTGCAGGCCCTCCGTGAAGTAGCGGAAGAAGCCGAGGATCGCGTCCACGAGGTCGCCGCGCACGTGGCCCGTCAGCTCCGTGTGGGCGCACTCCGCCTCCGCCGCCTCGGCCACCTCCCGGACCAGCCGGTGTTCGGCTTCGAGGATGCTCCTCCAGCTCATGGCTCCCCCTTCCCTGCGCCTGGGGCGCGGCCGGCGTCCCTACGTCCTTGGTACCCGCGCAGGCTCGCTGCGGGCGCCGTTGAGGGCCGCGGCGGATCGCCGTACCGCGCGGCCCTGCCGAGCCCGCGCCGGGCCGATGCGCCGCGCGGCCCTCCCGAGCCCGCGCCGCCGCCCGCCGGTATGATTGGTCGCGGCGGCCCGGAGGAGGCCGCCGGCCGCGGACCGGGGAGGGCGTCATGGCTGGCAGCGACGACCGCAGGGTGATCCTGGCGTTCGACCAGGGGACGACGAGCTCGCGCACCATCGCGTTCGCGCCCGACGGCTCGGTGCGGGGCGTCTCGCAGCAGGAGCTGCACCTCACGTTCCCCCGGCCGGGCTGGGTGGAGATGGACGCGGAGGAGATCTGGGCGGCGCAGCGCGCCACCGCCGTCGAGGCGCTGAAGAAGGCCGGGGCCGAGGCCGCGGACGTGGCCGGCATCGGCATCACCAACCAGCGCGAGACCACCGTCATCTGGGACCGCGCCACGTCGAAGCCCATCGCCCCGGCCATCGTGTGGCAGGACAGGCGCACGGCGGAGCACTGCGACGAGCTCCGCGCCGCCGGCCACCTCGACCTGGTACGCGGCAAGACGGGGCTCCTCCTCGACCCCTACTTCTCGGCGACCAAGATCGCCTGGCTGCTGGACTCCGTGCCGGGGGCCCGCGAGCGCGCGGAGCGCGGCGAGCTCGCCTTCGGCACCGTGGACTGCTGGCTGGCCTGGTGCCTCACCGGCGGCCGCCTGCACGTGACCGACGCCACCAACGCCTCGCGCACCCTGCTCTACGACCTGCACGCCGGGACGTGGGACGCCGAGCTCCTCGAGCTCTTCGGCGTCCCGGCGGCGCTGCTGCCGCGGATCGTCGACACGAGCGGCGTGGTGGGGCAGAGCGACACGGACGTGCTCGGCGCGCCGGTGCCGCTGGCCGGCATGGTCGGCGACCAGCAGGCCTCCCTCTTCGGGCAGGCCTGCACGGCGCGCGGCATGACCAAGGTCACGTACGGCACCGGCTGCTTCCTGCTGATGCACACCGGCGACGCGCCGGTCGCCTCGCCGGGCGGACTGTTGAGCACGGTGGCAGCGCAGATCGGCGGCCGCCGCACCTACGCGCTCGAGGGCTCCGTCTTCATCGGCGGCGCCGCCGTGCAGTGGCTGCGCGACGGGCTCGGCGTCATCGACGACGCCGCCGAGGCCGACGGGCTGGCGGCGAGCGTGCCCGACAGCGCCGGCGTGTACTTCGTCCCGGCGCTGGCCGGCATGGGCGCGCCCTGGTGGGAGCCGCGCGCCCGCGGCGCGATCCTCGGCCTCACGCGCGGCTCCACGGCGGCGCACATCACGCGCGCGACGCTGGAGGGCATCGCCTTCCAGGTCGCCGACCTGCTCGGCGCCGTGATCGCCGACGCCGGCGCCGAGCCGCCGGAGATGCGCGTCGACGGCGGCGCTGCCCGCAGCGACCTGCTGCTGCAGTTCCAGGCCGACGTGCTGGGCGTGCCCGTCATCCGCACGGCGCAGACCGAGTCGACGGCGCTGGGCGCCGCGCTGCTGGCCGGCCTGGCCACCGGCGTGTGGGCCGGCCCGGACGAGGCCGCCGCCATCTGGGCGGCGGCGCGCACGTTCACGCCCGACCCGGCCGCCGACCGCAAGGGCCTGCTCGACGGCTGGGCGTCGGCCGTCACCTGCGTGCGCGACATGGCGGCCCGCGGCGCCTAGGAGGTCGGTCCGCGCCGCGGGCCGCACGTCTGGCCGCGCCGCCCGGACGGGTGAGGGCGGGCGCCGCGGCCGTCTTCATCAGTGCCGCAGGTGCGCCTGGTGGCGCCGGTGCGGCACCACGAGCACCGGCACGTCGCTGCGGTGCAGCAGCTCGTAGCAGGTCGAGTGCCGCAGGGCGGCGCCCAGGACGCCCTCGCCGTGCGAGCCCACCACGATGACGTGGGAGTGGCGCGACAGCGCGATGCGCGGCAGCGCGTTCGCCGGCTCGTCCCACACCATCAGAACCTGGCCGTCCACGCCGGCCTCGTGGATCCTCTCCTCGGCCGCGTCGAGCAGCGGCCGGACGTCGCGCTCGATGCCCTGCTCGTACTCCTGCAGGACCCTGGCGGCGTCACAGGTGGGGTCGAGCGCGCAGGCCAGCCCGGGCGGAGGCTCGTGGCAGTACACGACGACGATCTCGGCGTCGCGCTCGTCACGCGCGAGCTCCAGTGCTTCGTCCAGGGCGGCGTCGGAGCACTCGGACCCGTCGAACCCGACGACGATGGGATGGCGCATGGCTCCTGCTTCCCGCTGTCCTGCTCCTGTCCAGATGGTTCCCGGCGGGGACCGGAGGCTACCGTTTGCCGTCGGTCCCGGCCCGCCGCGCAGGGCGAGCGTCAGCCGGCGAGGGCGCGCAGGTTGCGGGCGATGAGCCGGGGGTCGTAGTCGAGCCCGCAGCGCGCCAGCTTGGCCCTGGCGTCGGCGGGCAGCTCGTCCGCGGGGGTCGCGGCGAGGATGGCGGCCGACTCGTCGGTGTCGAACACCTCGGGCGCCGCCACGACCAGCTCGACGGAGGCGTTCTCGGGGCACACCAGCTGGCAGCGCAGGCAGCCCACGGCACACGTGTGCCAGGCCGGGTCGACCCAGGAGGGGAACGGAGCCAGGTCTTCGTTGACCCACGTCAGGCAGCGCTCGGCGTCCAGGAGGAAGCGGTCGGCGCGGATGGCTCCGGTGGGGCAGGCGCGCACACACGCGCTGCAGCGCTCACACCGGTCAAGCATCCGAGGCTCCGTCCAGACGGCGCCGTCCGGCGGCGGCGCGTCGGTGATGCACGCCGCCAGCTGCACGTAGCTGCCGAGGCCGGGCACGTAGGCGACGTTGTTGCGGCCGTAGCGGGCCAGGCCGGAACCGGCGGCGAGCGTCTTCAGCGCCGGCTCGATGCGGGCGGCGCGGCGCCCGAAGGGCGCGACCGCCGCCCCCACCGCGTCGGCGAGCCCGTCGGGCACGGTGGCGTAGCCGGCGTAGTGCGGCGGCACGGCGACGGTCCGCTCGCGGCCGTCCACCGTCAGCGTGGCGCGCGTCAGCGGCCGGGGGGTCGCCCCGACGACCAAGGTGGCCGCGTCTTCCCACCCGGGCGGCGACGCGGCGCCCAGGTCGCCGGTCATGCGCGCGACGGCCCCGGGCGAGGACCCGCCCCCGGCGGCGGCCTCCAGGACGCGTCCGGCGGCGGCGGGCAGGGCCTCGATGCCCGTGGCGCGGATCGTCCAGCCGGCCGCGGCCGCGGCGGCCGCGACGGCGGACCACAGCGTGCCGGCGTCTTCCACGGTCCTCCTCGTCGGTCTCGCCTCGAGTCTACTCCCGGCGGGGCCCACGGTCGCGGCGGGCGGCTCTTCCGGCCGCCCGCCGCGCGGGACAAAGCGCCGGACCCTCTCCGCCCGTCGCACTCAGCGGCCGGGCGTCCCGCCGGCCACGGCCGCCTGCCTGAAGTCCGGCGCGTGGCGCACCGCGGGGCTGACGGTCGCCGCGACGGCGACGAGCGCCATGACGCCGGCCAGGACGAGCACGGTCGGGACGCCGCCGATCCACTGCAGCAGGAGCCCGCCGAGCAGCGAGCCCAGCGGGATGGGGCCCCACGCGACCAGCCCCTGCACGCCGCTCACCCTGCCGCGCAGCTCGTCGGGCGTGAGACGCAGGGAGATGTCGCTCAGCACCACGTTCCAGGCCGGCCCTGCGAGCGCGAGGCCGCCGGCCAGCACGCCCATCGCGAGCGGCCACGGCACGACGGCGAACAGCGGCAGCAGAGCCGCCCACAGCCAGTTCACGCCGATGATGACGGCGCGCGGACCGGCGCGCCGGCGGATGCCCGGCGCGACGAACGCGCCCAGCAGGCCGCCCGCGCCCATCAGACCCAGCAGCACGCCGATGGTGGCCGGCGAGGCGCCACGCGCCTGGGCGAGCACGATGAGAGCGAGGACCAGCGCCTGGAACACGAAGTTGCTTCCCGCCACCAGGAACGCCGCGGCACGCAGCAGCGGCTGACGCCACAGCCAGCGCACGCCCTCGGCGATCTCGGTGTGCAGGCGCCCGCCGGACGGCTCCCGACTCTCCTGGAAAGGAGTACGCACGAACAGCAGCGAGACGACGGACGCGACGTACGAGGCCGCGTCGGCCGCGAAGGGGACGGCGTGCCCCAGGCCGAACAACACGCCTCCGAGAGGGTTGCCGGCGAGGGCCGCGCCGCGCGTCCGCGCTTCGTTCTGCGCCAGCGCCGCAGGCAGCTGGTCGGCCGGGACCACCTGAGGCAGGGCCGAGCGCTCCGCCGCGGTGAAGAGGACGAAGAGCGAGCCCTCGACGAAGGCCACCAGGGCGATCTGCACGACCGTGAGCACGCCGGCGAGGGATGCCACGGCGACGCTGCCCAGCGCCAGGGCACGCACCGCGTCCGCGACGATCATCGCCGACCGGCGGTCCCAGCGGTCGGCCAGACCGCCGGCGGGCAGCGGCACGAGGAGGTACGGCAGCGTGCCGGCGAACCCCACCAGTCCGGCCTGCGCCGGCGATCCCGAGAGGCTGAGGACGAGCAGCGGGAAGGCGACCCCGGAGACGGCCGAGCCCAGCGACGAGACCACCTGGCCGCTCCACAGGAGCACGTAGTCGCGGTTGCGGCGCAGCGGCACCGGTGTCGGGACGGGGCCGCCTCCCGGCTGTCGCTCGCCGGCCACCGGTGCCTCAGGCCACGTCGACCGTCACGGAGCTCGCGCCGCCCGAGAAGCGCAGCTCGTACCTGTCGGCGGCCTTGTCGAAGCCGGGGGTGGCGAACACGTTCCTGCCTCCCAGGGCGCCCAGCTTCTGCTCGTCGAAGACGAGCTGGCCGGCGCCGCCGCCGAGGGCGAAGCGCAGCGCGGTCTCGGCCGGCCGGTGCACGGTCACGCTGCCGGCGCCGCCGGCCACCGTCACCCCGACCACGCCGGCGGGCGCGGGCAGCCAGATCTCCACGTCGCCGGCGCCGCCGTTCACCGCGAGGGACTCGAGGCGCACCTCGCGGAGGTCGGCGGTGAGCTTCCACATGCCGCCCTTCAGCGACACCTTCCAGGGGATGGTGGTGTTCAGGGCGACCTCCGCCGACTGCCGCCGCCAGTCGAAGGGGCGGAAGCGCCGGCGCTGGGCGATGGTGACGGTGCCGCCGTGCACGGAGACGTCCGGCGGCGGCCCCTCGAAGCGGGCGCGGTAGAGGTCGGCCAGGCCGCGGTCGCCGCGGATGTCGACCCGGGCCGCGCCCTTGGTGAAGTTCAGCTGGCCGGCGAGCACGCCGGCCAGCGGCGCGGTGGCCTCGGGGCCGCCGCCGGCGTCCGCGTCCGCGGCGGCCGCCGCGTCCTCGCCGACGTGCGCCGCCTGGTCCTCGTACACGGCCCGGAGGCGGCGCAGGTAGTCGCGGATGACGGCGAGCTCCTCGGCGCTGTGCGGCTCGAGCGCCGCGGTGCTCGCCACCTCGACCTCGCCGTACAGGCGGCCGCCGACCACGCGCGTGGCGGCCGTGGACACCACCAGCACGCGTCTGCGGTCGGCGGGGTCGGCCACGCGGTTGGCGAAGCCGGCCCGCTCCATGCGGTCGAGCACCGTGGTGATCGCCCCCGGCGTCAGCCCGCTCTCCTCGGCCAGCTCGCCGGCGGTGAGGCGGCCGTGGCGGTACAGGATGCCGAGGCAGCGCAGGTCGGTGCGGTTCAGGTTCGCCTGCGCGGCCACCACCTCGTCCAGCCTGTCGGCGGCCTGCCGCAGCACCTCGAACTCGCCGGTGACCTCGCCGACGAGGGTCGTCCTCGCGGAGTCGTCGGTGACCATCGTTCCTCCAGTCTCCTCCGGCAGCACCGGCGACGCGCCGTCTGCGGTGGTTCGCTGCTGAGATAGTAACATACGCAAATCATTTGAAGGTCGAACATTTCGTTCCCTAGAGCGCCGCCGCCGCCGGCCTCCGGTGGGGTAGCATTGGCGGCGCATCGGGCCACGCGAGCGCCGGGGGGCGGGTGAGCATCTTCAAGCATCAGACGCAGGACGTGCAGGCGGGCGCGGCGGGCGAATCGGGCACCGCCGGCGACGCAGCCGCCCCGGCGCCGGCCGCCCAGCCTCAGCAGCCCTTCACCGTTCCGCCCTGGCTGCGCCAGTTCGGGCTCGCCAGCTGGCTGGTCATAGGCATCGCCGTCATCGTCATCGCCGTGGTCGCGCTCACCGGCTGGCTGATGACACTCTTCATCCCCACCCTGTTCGCCGCCCTGCTCGGGGCCACGTTCCTGCCGGTGTGCGACTGGTTCGAGCGCCACCACATGAAGCGCTGGCTCGCGACCACACTCACGATGCTGCTCATCGCGCTCATCTTCGTGGTCGTCGTCCTCATCGTGGTCCTCGGTGTGTTCAGCGAGTTCCCGACCGTGAAGGCCAACCTCTCACAGGCCTCCGACGACATCGGCTCGTGGCTGCAGAGCCATCACGTGGACATCTCCCCCGACCAGATCAGGGGTGCGTTCCAGAAGCTCGCCCCGGCCGTGATCGACGGCGCCGTCAACGTGCTGCTGAAGGGCGTGAACAGCGTCTCCGTCTTCATCTTCGGGGTGTTCATCGGCATCAACATCCTCGCCTACTTCCTGGCCGACGGCCGCGGCCTCGGCCGCTGGGTCTCGCGCCACATGGGGCCCGTGCCGCCGCCGGTCGCGTACAGCATCCTCGCCGGCGCCGCCCGCTCCCTGCGCGGCTACATCTGGGGGAGCACGCTCATCGGCATCTTCAACGGCGTGGTGATGTTCCTCGGGGCGCTCGTCCTCGGCGTGCCGCTGGCCGCGACCATCGGCATCGTCGGCTGGTTCACCAACTACATCCCGACGTTCGGCGCCATCATCGGGGGTGCGTTCGCGGTGCTCGTGGCGCTGGCCTCCGGCGGCGTGACGACCGCCATCCTCATGCTCGTCGTGCTCCTCATCGCGAACGGACCGCTGCAGACGGTGGTCTCGCAGTTCGCCCTGGGCGCGGCCCTCAAGCTGCACCCGCTGGCCGTGCTGTTCGTGACCACGGCCGGGATGATCATGTTCGGGGCGCTGGGAGGCATCGTCGCGGCGCCGTTCCTCAAGGTGGCCATCGACGCGCGCCGCCAGCTGAAGGCCGCCGGGCTGTTCGCGTCGCCCGGCGCCGCCCCGGCCGGTGTGGGAGGCGGGCTGCCGCCCGGCCTCGACGCGGATGCGCCGCCGGGCGCCGCCGCCGTAGAGGGCCCGGCCGGGCCGGCGCCCGAAGGCGCCCCGGCCGGCTGACCTCCGCCGAGCGCCCGCGCCGGCTGACGCCCTCGGATCGTCCACGCCGTCCAGAGCCAACGTCCACCGCCGGCAGGGATGGTCACCCTGTCGCCACGCTATGCGTTCGCTGCAGAA
>CAIXSE010000196.1 GCA_903921965.1 uncultured Thermoleophilia bacterium
ACCGAGGCGATCAAGCTGGTCATGGCCGAGGACGCCGAGTTCGAGAAGCTCGCGGCCGAGCAGGGCCTCGAGCGGTATCGCGACGGCCTCGGCACCCAGCCGCGCGTGTGGTACGCCACCCTGCACCGCTGGGAGAAGGCGTTCGTCGCCGCCAGCCTCGGGCGCGGCGCCGACGACGAGTGCGCCGAGGGCGCCGTCCTCGCGGTGACGCGCGGCGGCGAGGCCTGCGGCTCCGCCGCCGCCGACCTCTTCGGCGAGGTGCTGGTGGACAAGCTGGAGCCGGGCGCCGAGTACGACGTCACCGTCACCCTCGACGGCTACGAGCCGGCGACCTGCACGGTGGCCCTCGAGAAGAGCACCAACCTGGGCACCATCACGCTGGCGAAGGCCTGAGCTTGCCGCCGGGCGCCGGGCCGTCCCCCTGCGGGGCCCGGCGCCCGGGCGTGCAGGTCGTTCGCCGCCACCGGCATGCAGGCCATCGGCGGCCGCATCGTCTGGGACGGCAGCCACAAGACGCTGAACCCGGTGCCGGACGTCTGCACTACGCCGATCACCGGCGGCCGGTGGGTCAAGGGCGACATGTACCCGTTCGACCTGATCGTGGTCGACGACTCGCACTCGCCCGAGGTCCCGACCCGGTCCGGGCCGCAGCCGATCGCGTACTGATCGACCCGGACAGGGCGCGGCGGGCGGACGGAAGCGCCGCCCGCCCCGGACCGTTGCCTCCGGTCGCTCGCGGCGCGCCCCCTGCGCCGCAGCGCGTGACCGCCCACGAGCATGGCGGCCGCGAGGTACGTCGGGGGCGCCGTCCTGCCCACGGGACGGCGCCCCTTCTTGCGTCCCCTCCCGCCCGCGCCGTCAGGACCCCGCTGTGCCGTCCACGCTTGACCGTTGAGCACTGTCTGCGCTAGCGTTCCATTTAACGGAAGGTCATTCCGTTATGCGGAACGATGGTGCGGGAGGCCTCTGCGCCTCCGGCGGGAGGCGAGGAGGCCGCGGTGGCGGGGACGGGACGCGCGAAGAGGGGCCGCACGGCGCTTGCCGCGGGGAAGGAGAAGCTGGGGGCGGCGCGGTTCGCCGCGACGCTCGCCGGCCTGGAGGTGGCGCTGCGCGCGACCGCGATGCGGCACGCGCACTTCGCCGTGCGGCTGCGGGAGCGCGACCTCGTCGCCGTGATCCGCCTGGCGGACGCGAGCATCGCGCGCACCTACGCACTCCGCGACGGCAAGGTCCGCTCGCGTGCCGGCCTGCACCCGTCGCCGGACCTGACGATGACGTTCGACTCCGCGGAGGTCGCCAACCGCGTCATGCGCCCGGGCCGCGACTACCTGGGGTTCATCAACGCGCTCAAGAACTTCCAGATGCGCGTCGAGGGTCCCGACGAGCTCGCGGTGTGGTTCTCGGAGACCCTCCAGCTGCTGCTGACCGTCGGCCTCGAGGCCGGCACCGACGTGGGCGGCGGCGTGCGCCGCTTCACGAGCAACACCAACGGCGGGCCGGTCTTCGTGTTCGTCAAGGACGGGCGCATCCTGCGCATCACGCCGATCGAGTTCGACGACGACGACGCGCAGCCGTGGACGGTGCGCGCGCGCGGCAGGGAGTTCACGCCGCCGCGCAAGACCACCGTCTGCTCGCACACGCTCGCCTGGAAGTCGCTCATCTACTCGCCCGACCGGCTGCTGTACCCGATGAAGCGCGTCGACTGGGACCCGGAGGGCGAGCGCAACCCGCAGAACCGCGGCGTGAGCGGGTACGAGCGCATCAGCTGGGACGAGGCGCTCGACCTGGTGGTGGCCGAGATCAAGCGCGTGAAGCGCGAGCACGGGCCGGGCGCCATCATGAACGGCAGCGGCTCGCACCACACCTGGGGCGTGCTCGGCTACTGGCTCAGCGCCCGCATCCGCTTCTTCAACATGCTCGGCTGGACCCCCGTGATGCACAACCCCGACAGCTGGGAGGGCTGGTACTGGGGCGCGGCGCACCACTGGGGGCAGACGGCGCGCAACGGCGGGGGCGAGACGTACGGCACCGTCGAGGACCTCCTGAGGCACGCCGAGATGGTCGTCTTCTGGTCGTCCGACCCCGAGGCCACCAGTGGCGTGTACGGCGCCCACGACGGCACCATCCGCCGGCAGTGGCTCAAGGATCTCGGCATCCCGCTGGTGCACATCGACCCGTATCACAACCACACCGCCTCGTGGATGGGCGGCAAGTGGCTGGCGCCGCGACCGGGCACCGACAGTGCGCTGGTCCTCGCGATCGCGCACGTGTGGATGACGGAGGGCCTGTACGACCGGGAGTACGTCGCGGAGCGCACCGCGGGCTTCGAGAAGTGGCGGGGCTACGTGCTCGGCGAGGAGGACGGCGTCGCGAAGACGCCGGAGTGGCAGGAGGCCGAGACCGGCCTGCCCGCGCGCGAGGTGCGGGCGCTCGCGCGCGCGTGGGGCAAGAAGAAGACCTACCTCGCCGCCGGCGGCCTCGTCGGCTTCGGCGGCGCCTGCCGCACCGCCAACGGCACCGACTGGGCCCGCGGCGTTGTCTGCCTGATGGCCATGCAGGGCCTCGGCAAGCCCGGCGTGAACATGGGCTGCCTGCAGCAGGGCACGCCGCTCGACACGCACTTCTTCTTCCCCGGCTACGCCGAGGGCGGCTACTCGGGCGACCTGTACGGCACGGCGCTCAGCATCAACATGTACCAGCGCATGCCGCAGCTGCCGACCGTCAACACCGTGTCCCAGGTGGTCCCGCGCCTCAGGATCCCCGAGGCCGTCATGGACGGGCACGTGGAGGGCTGGCCCACCGACTCGAAGTCGATCGAGGGCCAGTTCCTGCCCTTCGCGTACCCGGCGCCGGGCCACAGCCCGGTGAAGCTGTACTACAAGTACGGCGGCTCGCACTTCGGCACGATGGTCGACACCAACCGCTACGCGCGCATGTACCGCTCCGACAAGCTGGAGTGCGTGGTCAACCAGGCCATCTGGATGGAGGGCGAGACGGAGTTCGCCGACCTCATCCTGCCGGCGTGCACCAACTTCGAGCGCTGGGACATCAGCGAGT